>JBBIHL010000112.1:0-8611 GCA_037447075.1 Candidatus Eiseniibacteriota bacterium
CGCATCCACCACCCCGCCCGCCACCGCCTCGCCCAGCTGCCGGAGCTGCTGCTCGGCCGAAGCCAGGTACTCGGCGAGCACCTCGCGCTCGAAGGCCGGATCGTCGCCGCACATCGAGCGCAACTGCTGCTCCCGGAAGGCCGGCATCCCCGGCCCGGGAACCGCGATCATCCAGCCCCCCTCCCCATCAAGGGTCCCGTCCGATCCCGGCCGCCGTCGCGCGACAGCCGGGAGGCGATCCAGCCGCGGACGGCCGACCGTTCGGGAAGAGCCGTCCGCGATGAGGTATCGGCGAGGACATCCGGCAAGTTGAGGGATCGAGTTCGGCCCCTGCCTGGCCGGACCGGGAAGCCCCGCCCGGCCGGCAGGCGGCCCGAAGCGGCTCCTCGCCCCCCCCAAGCCCGCGGTGAGATGGGAGTTCGGTGAGCCGGTTCGCGATCCCCTCCTCGCCACCTTCGGGCTAAAGGGCGGGCCTCCCTTCAGCCGATATACAGGACTGCGGAGAAGTCCGAGAGGCGGAGCCCAGATCGCGTTCCGGGAAGGGCGGGCGCCTCCCATCGGGCCCGAGCGAGGAAAACACCATGCCCGAAGCCAACGTCATCCGAGTCCGGCTCTCTCTCAAGGGCCGCCCGATCAAGACCTACACGTTCGACAAGGAGGTCATCTCGGTGGGGCGCGACCCGGCCGCGGACATCTCCTTGGACAACCCCAGCGTTTCCCGCGAGCACCTGCGTTTCGAGCGCATGCCCAACGGCCACTATCGCGTGGTGGACCAGGGCAGCGCCAACGGCACCTACCTGAATGAAGAGCGGGTGCAGACGGCCTACGTCTACAACAACGACGTCGTGCGGATCGGGAAGTTCTCGCTGTGGATCAGCCTGGAGCGCGACCGGCGCGTGGAGCGCACTGAGCCCGAGCGCAAGGTCCCGGCCGAGCTGGCGCAAGGGACCATGATCCTCTCCCCCGAGGAGATCAACCGGCTCATGTCGCTCGCCCGGGAGAAGGAAACCGTCCCCCCCGAGCCCGAGCCGGTCCGGGTGACCTCCCCGGTGAGCACGTCCTCCCCGGAGGAGGAGTCGCGGGCCCGCATCCGCCTGCTGCTGGCGGTGGGAGTCGCTCTGGTCCTGGCCACCTCGGTGGGTTTCGGGGCCGCCTGGCTGTTCCTGCGCTGAGGCCGGCCCGCGGCGCCTGAGGCCGGCCTCCACGGGGTCGAACGCGCATGCGCCTGCTCAAGAAGATCCAGGCCGGCAGCTACGCCCGGAAGCTGCAGTCCGCGGCCGCGCTCCCGGACGGCAAGCTGGCCGACGTCAAGACCCAGCTGGTCGCCCTGGGACCCTCGGCCATCCGCTCCGTGCTCGAGTCGCTGCGCGCGGCCGAGGCGCGCGAGCCGGCCCTCGAGGTCCTGGAGCGGCTGCTCACCAACCAGACGCTCCCCACCTTCTTCGAGGCCCTCGCCTCCACCGACCCGGTCATCGTGGACGGGGTGACGCTGGTGCTCTCGCGCGCCCAGACCTACGACCCCACGCGCCTGCTCGACCTCTTCAACCACCCCAAGGTCTCCAAGGCGCGCCTCGAGGCCATCCTCTCGGCGCAGATGAAGAACATCCAGCCGCGCATGCTCATCACCATCCTCCCCGACCTCAGCAAGGACGCCCGCGGCATCATCTTCCGCATCCTGGAGAAGCGCGCCGATTCCACCATCGTGGGCGAGGCGGTCCGCCTGGCGGTGCACACCGAGTGGTGGCTGCGGCTCCACATGGCCAAGCTGCTCGCCAAGTTCCCGAGCGAGCAGGGCATCGAGGCCGTGATCCGCCTGGTCAAGGACGACAACCGGGGGGTGCGCCTGGAGGCGGTGCAATGCCTGGGCAAGCTGAAGGCCGTGCAGGCCATCCCGGACCTGTGCCAGGCCCTGCGCGACCCGGACCTCAAGATCCACACGGCGGCCATCGACGCGCTCATCGCCATCCACGACGTCGCGGCGGTGCCGCACCTGGTCGAGGTGCTCAAGGACGAGTCCGAGCAGGCCCGCCGCGGCGCCGTGGAGGTGCTCAACGAGGTCATCACGGTCGAGGCGGTCAAGGACCTGGTCAACGCCCTGCGCGACGAGGACTGGTGGGTGCGGGTGCGGGCGGCGGACGCGCTGGGGACGCTGGGCGGCGACAGGGTGGTGGAGGCGGTGATCAGCCTGCTCGACGACGAGGACGACTTCGTGCGCCGCTACGCGGTGGAGATCCTCAACACCGTGCCCGATCAGCGGGCGGTGGAGCCGCTCATCAAGGCGCTCGAGGATCCGGACTGGTGGGTGCACGAGCGGGCCATCGACGCCCTGGCCAAGACCGGCGACAGGCGGGCGGTGCAGCCGCTGCTGCGGCTGATGGGCCGCGAGACCCGCGCCATCCCCCTGTGCGTGAAGGCGCTCGGGCAGCTCGGCGCCCCCGAGGCGGTGGAGCCGATCTGCCGGCTGGCGGCCTCGGAGAGCACCGAGGTGCGGCGCGAGGCCCTGCACGCCCTGGTGGCGCTCGCCAAGGTGGAGCTGCCCGACGAGGACCGCCAGCAGCTCCTGCAGACCCTCGAATCGGCCGGGGTGCCGATCGAGCGCACCCACGTGCGCCCCATGGAGGTGCGGCGCAAGAAGGTCTCCGAGTTCGGGCCCGAGGCCGACCGCGCCGAGGCCAGCCGGCCAAGCCCCGTGCCGGGTGACGCCCACGCGCCCGTGCCGGCCGGCGCGCCGGCCACGCCCTCGCAGGGGACGGCCAAGCCGCTCGACTACCAGAACCTCCAGCCGGGCACGCGGCTGCTCGACCGATTCCGCGTCATGCGGCGCATCGGGGGCGGCGGGTTCGGCGCGGTCTACCTGGTGGAGGACGTGGTGGTGCGCGAGGAGCTGGTGCTCAAGATCTTGAGCCCGCACCTCTCCCTGGACGAGAACATGATCCGCCGCTTCGTGCAGGAGCTGAAGTACACCCGGCGCATCACCCACCCCAACGTGATCCGCATCTACGACCTCCTCAACCTGGGCGGAGCCCACGCCATCTCCATGGAGTATTTCCCCGCGCAGGACCTGGGACGGATCCTCAAGGACCAGGGCCCGCTGCCGGTGCCGCGCATGCTCAAGATCGCGGCCCAGGTGTGCGAAGGGCTGGCCGCCGCGCACGAGAAGGGGATCATCCACCGCGACATCAAGCCGCCCAACATCCTGGTGGGCCAGGGGGACCTCACCAAGATCGTGGACTTCGGCCTGGCCTCGGTGGGCTCGCACGCCGGCTCGCGGCTCACCAAGAGCGGCATCCTGGTGGGGACCCCGGAGTACATCTCCCCGGAGCAGATCACCGGGACCGAAGTGGACGGGCGGGCCGACCTCTACTCCTTCGGGGTCGTCATGTACGAGATGATCACGGGGGTCCAGCCGTTCAGCGGGGCCAACGCCGTCAACGTCCTCTTCCAGCATCTGGAGGGGGAGATCCCCCCCGCCCACCAGGTGAACGCCGCGGTCCCCGAGGCCGTCGCACGGCTGGTGGAGCGCGCCATGGCCCGGGACCCCGCCGGCCGCCCGGCCAGCGCCCGGGACCTGCTGGCCCAGATCCAGGCCGCCGCCTGAACCGGGCCGACCCATGCCCCGGATCGACGCGTTCCTGCAGATCGGCCGCGAGCAGGGCGGCTCCGACATCCACTTCACGGTGGGTCTTCCGCCGCTCGTGCGCCTGGACGGCGAGCTCGTGCCGATCAAGTACCGCGCGTTGAGCCTGGAAGAAGCCGAAGGGATCCTGCAGGAGATCTTCACCGACTACCACCGCGCGCAGTTCCACGAGAAGGGCACCGTGGACCTGTCCTACGCCTCGCCCGGGGTGGGGCGCTTCCGCATCAACGCCTGCCGCCACCTGCGCGGCCTGGCGGTGTCGTGCCGCGTGATCCCCGACCGGATTCCGCGGCTGGCCGACCTGGGTCTGCCCCGCGTGGTCACGCGCTTCATCAACTACAGCTCGGGCCTGGTGCTGGTGACCGGGGCCACCGGGACCGGGAAGTCCACGACCCTGGCGGCCATGATCAACGAGATCAACCAGACCCAGAACCTCAACATCCTCACGCTCGAGGATCCGGTCGAATTCCTGCACAAGAGCGAGAAGTCCCTGGTCATCCAGCGCGAGATCGGCAGCCACCTGCCGAGCTTCAAGGACGGCCTGCGCTCGGCGCTGCGCCAGGACCCCGACGTGATCCTGGTGGGGGAGCTACGCGACTTCGAGACCATCTCGCTGGCGCTCGAGGCGGCCGAGACCGGACACCTGGTGTTCGGGACGCTGCACACCCGCGGCGCCGCGCAGCCCATCGACCGCATCGTGGACGCGCTGCCGGCCGACGGCCAGTCCCAGGTGCGCCACTCGCTGGCCGACAACCTGAAGTGCGTGCTGAGCCAGGAGCTGGTGCGGGTTGCCGACGGGCGCGGCCGCCGCGCGGCGGTGGAGATCCTGGTGGTGACGCTGGCGGTCGCGCAGCTGATCCGCGAGGGCAAGACCTTCCAGATCCCCAGCTCGATCGCGACCGGACGCCGCGTGGGCATGCAGCTCATGGACCAGTCGCTCCTGGCGCTGGTGCGGGCCGGCGACGTGGACCCCGACGAGGCCTTCCTCAAGGCGGCCGACAAGTGGGGCTTCGCGCCCTTCGTCACCCGCCCCGAGCTGCTCAATCTGGTGGCCGGCGGGCCGGCGCCCGACGCCGAAGGGAAGGCGGCCTGACGCCATGAAACGCATTGACACCTTCCTCGAGCTGGTGGTCAAGCAGGGCGGGTCCGACCTGCACCTGGTGTCGGGAGAGGTGCCGCGCATCCGCATCAACGGGAACCTCCAGCCGGTGCGCTTCCGCGAGCTCTCCACCGAGGATGTCGAGGACATGCTGGGGGAGACCATGACGCGCGAGCACAAGGACCAGCTCGCCGAGAGGTCCGCCGTGGACTTCGCCTACCAGGCCGAGACGGCCGGCCGCTTCCGGGTGAACCTCTACCGCCACGCCGGCGGACTGGCGGCCGCCATGCGCGTGATCCCCTCGATCATCCCCAACCTGGACACGCTGGGCCTGCCGGCCATCGTCAAGAGCACCCTCGAGGTGCCCAAGGGGCTGATCCTGGTGACCGGGCCCACCGGATCGGGCAAGTCCACCACGCTGGCCGCCATGATCGACCACGTCAACCAGTCGCGCCGCGGGCACATCATCACCATCGAGGATCCCATCGAGTTCATCCACGACTTCAAGAAGTGCCTGGTGACCCAGCGGGAGATCGGCACGCACGCCCCCGGCTTCGCCGAGGCGCTGCGGGGCGCGGTCCGGGAGGACCCGGACGTGGTCCTGGTGGGCGAGATGCGCGACCTGGAGACCATCAGCCTGGCGCTGACCGCGGCGGAGACCGGCATCCAGGTGTTCGCCACCCTGCACACCAACGGCGCCGTCCGCTCGGTGGACCGGATCGTGAACGTGTTCCCGCCGCGGCGCCAGGACCAGGTGCGCACCATGCTGGCCGACACCCTGCGCATGGTGGTGTCGCAGCAGCTGGTGCGCCGCAGCGACGGGGCCGGCCGCCTGGTGGCCGCCGAGGTGCTGATCAGCACCCACGCGGTCGCCTCCATGATCCGCAGCGGCAACAGCCACAAGCTCACCAACGCCATCCAGGCCGGGGGCCGGGCGGGCATGCAGGGCCTGGACGCGGTCCTCACCGACTTCGTCAAGCGGGAGCTGATCAGCGGCGAGGAGGCCTACGACCACGCCATCGATCGCACGCTGTTCGAGCGCTACCTGGTCCAGGACATGGCGGCGTAGGGAGCGGGGCCGGGCCCCGGACCGGCCGCCGCGGGCAGACGGCTACCGGTCTAGGCGGCCCTCTCCAGCCCGGGACGGTCCCCGGGCTCGGCGGTCTCGGGGCGCGGCCGCAGGTGCTCGTAGAGCCCGGCCTCCAGATCGGGGATGATCTGGCGCAGGGCGTTCACCACCTGGGGATCCCAGTCCACCCCCTTGCCGCGCTCCAGGATGGCGACGGCCGCATCCACGGTGAGCGGCTCCTTGTAGGCCCGCGGCGAGATCAACGCGTCGAAGACGTCGGCCACCGAGATGATGCGCGAGGCGCGGGGGATCTCCTCCCCGGGGATGCCGAAGGGCCCGGTGCCGTCCATCTTCTCGTGGTGGTAGGCCGCCACCTTGGGCACGTCGCGCAGCTCCTCCGGGTACTGGATCTTGTCGAGGATGTTCTGGGTGTGCGCGGCGTGGCGGGCCATCTCCTCCCGCTCCTCTTCCGTGAGGCGCTCGGGCTTGAAGAGCAGCTCGTCCCGGATGCCCTGCTTGCCCAGGTCGTGAAGGATGGCCGCCACGCCGAGCACGTCCATCTCCGGGTCGGACAGCCCCAGCTCGCGTCCGATCTCCAGCGAGATCACCTGGACCCGCTCGGAGTGCATGACGGTCTCGGGGTCCTTGAGCGTGAGCGAGTGCACCAGCGCGCTGATGGTGGACTGGAAGGCGCGGCGCTGCTGCCGGTACAGGTTGAGGTGGTCGAGCGTCAGGCTCACCTGGCTCGCGAACACCGACAGCAGGTCCACGTCGTTGCGCGTGAAGACGCCCTTGCCGGGCCGGCGGATGTCCAGCTGGATGACGCCGAAGGCCTCGCCCCGATGCATGAGCGGCGCGCAGATGGCGGTCTGCAGGCCCGAGAACGCGATGCTCTGCACCGCGCTCATCCCGGGCTGTCCGTGGGTGATGAGCACGGTGAGGCCCTCGGAGAGCACCCGCGAGACGATGGTGCGGCTCAGGGCCACCTCGGGCTCGTCGCCGGCCCGCGAGCGCGCGATCAGCGGCCGGAACTCGTCGGACGCCTCGCCCCGCACGGCGAGCACGTGGTGGGTGGCGTTGGGGAACGCCCGGAACGCGAAGTCGCAGATCACCGAGAGCAGGCGCGATTCGTCGTTGCGCGCCGCCGCGGTCTCGCGCACCAGGTCGAGGATGAGGCCTGCGATGCGGGCGTCGGTGCGGACCACCTCCTCCTGGACGTTGGTCAGCTCGGAGACCGGCCGCGAGGCGATGACCGTCGGGCTGGTCGTCTCGTCGTCGGCCAGGAGCGGGTTGGGCACGGTCTTGGAGCGCGGGCTCGGGAAGGGAGGCGTCATCAGGAGAGGTTTCGGCAGGCGGGGCGCCCCACCTTAGCCTCTGCCCGGAAGCCCGAAAACGAGGCTCACGCCCCGCAGGACGCCTGCCGAAGACAGAAAGGGACCGATCCCGGCAACTGCCCACCCGGGGGAACCCATGACCACCGAGAGTCGTTCGGCGCTCCTCTACCGCGGGGCCGTGCTGGGGGCGGCGGGCGCCATCCTGGCGACCGTGGCCTCCGGGCTGCCCCAGGCCCCCTGGAGTCCCCCGTTCACGGTGAGCGTCCTGCTGTGGGCGCTGCTGGTCACGCTGGCCGAGGTGTCGCCCGTCCCGCTGCCGCGCAGCGGCGCCCACCTCACCTTCACGCCGGCGTTCGACCTCTCCGCGGTCTTCCTGTTCGGGCCCGGCCTGGCCACGCTGCTGGGCTGCCTCTCGCGCTACGCGGCCGGAGTGCTGGCGCGCCGCCCGCTGCGCGCCGCCACCCTGTCCGCCGCCCAGGCCGCCATCGTGATCGGGGCGACCGGCATGCTGTTCGTGGCGGCCGGCGGGCGCCCCCGCGCGCCCTTCGCCGGCGAGGACGGGTCGGTGGTCCCGGCGGCGGCGGCCCTGGCGGCCTACGCGCTGCTGCGCGCGGCGCTGGCGGGGAGCGAAGCGGCGGTGCGCGACGGCCGCCCCCTCCCCGCCCTGCGCTGGGGCGACCTCAAGTGGGAGCTGATGCACGACCTGCTGCTGCTGCCGTTCGGCGCGGTGCTGGCCTGGGTCCAGATCAAGACCGGCACGCCGGGGGCCGCCTACTCGCTGATCCCGGTGCTGGTGGCCCGCTACTCCTATCGGGTCTGGGACGACACGCGCCGCACGCATCTGGCCACGGTGCGGGCGCTGATGTCCACCATCGACGCCTTCGACCCGTTCACGCGCGGGCACTCGTACCGCATCTCCCGCTACGCGCTGCGCCTGGCCCGGCACTTCAACCTGCCGGAGCGCCAGTGCGAGGAGGTCGAGTACGGCGCCCTGCTGCACGACATCGGGCGCACCGCCATCCACCTGGACATCCTGCAGAGCCCGCGGCCGCTCGAGGCCCACGAGCGGGCCATGCTCCAGACCCACCCCACGATCGGCTACGAGATCGTCAAGGACCTGCCCTTCCTGGAGGGGGCGGCCGAGATCGTCCACGCGCACCACGAGCAGCCCGACGGCAAGGGCTATCCGCGGGGCCTCAAGGGCAGCCAGATCCCGCCGGGCGCGCGCTACATCATGGTGGCGGCCGCGTTCGACGCCATGACCCAGGACCGCCCCTACCGCCGAGGGCTGCCGCCCCAGACCGCCTACGACGAGCTGCGCCGCCACGCGGGCAGCCAGTTCTTCCCCGAGGTGGTCGAGGCCTTCATCGAGCTGCACCGCGGCGGCGCGATGGCCCGGGAGCTCGACGCCGCGGACATGCAGTTCTACGGCCAGTCCGGCGAGGCGCCCGCCGCCCGGCGGCCGGCCGCCT
>JBBIHL010000113.1:0-4086 GCA_037447075.1 Candidatus Eiseniibacteriota bacterium
AGCGCGGGGTGCTGGGGATCCTCAATCCGCCCTACCAGGACACCGACCGCAACCGGACCTGGTGGGCGCTGGACCACGGCAACCAGCTGAACTACCGGACCTCGGCGATCCAGGGCGGCGCCCCCCGCACCATCGGGGTGAGCGGCCTGTGGCACCAGGACGACGGGGCGCTGTCGGCGCCGCTGGGGGCGGCGGCCTCGCCCACCTGGCTGCCCATCGGCGGGAGCGGCAAGTCGGCCTGGTGCGGGCTGCGGTCCTACGGCGACAACGCGTTCGTGGACCCGACCCCGGGGGTGGGGAACCCCTACAACGGCCAGGCGATCATGTTCAACCGTCAGGCCGCGGGACCGGCGGGCAACTGGATGCGGCTGCCGGGCTACACCGAGCAGATGGACCAGATGATGTATCGGGACTTCGTACCGGGCGGGGGTGCCCACAGCCTGAGCTTCGACTACGTGACGCGGTTGAGCACCTCGATCACGGCGGACCCGACCATCGTCCATGGCTGGTTCAACTACGATCCGCTGCGGCTGCCCAACACGCCGGCCGACGGGAACTACATCTCGGCGACCGACATTCCGCCGGGGGGTTCGGTGGCGGTGGTGCCGCGTGACTCGTTCATGGTCTACATCGGGGCGCCGGTCAACGACCTGGCCTGCACCTTCTCGGACGGGACGGTGGGGCCGGTCTACGACCCGCTGCGGCGCTGGTTCAGCGAGGTGCTGGACATCAGCCGACCGGTGACGGTGCTGCTGAGCGCGGGCGGGGAGAACGGCGGGTTCGACGCCTCGACGGGCGTGCTGACCCCGGTGAACTTCTCGGGCAGCATTGACGCGGCGATCGCGGCGGCCGGGACCAGCACCATCCGGGTGGTGTTCCGGGTGAAGACCAACCGGGTGGGCGACGACACCGACGGGCTCTACAACTCCGGGACCGTGGGCGCGGCGATCGTGGACAACGTCACGGTGTCGGGGACCGGCGGCTTCAGCACCAACTTCGACGGCGCCGGCGACATCAGCAACACGGCGGGGACGACGACGGCCTTCCACAGCACCGGGAAGCCGCCGTTCGCCCAGGCCCACGTCCACAACCTGTCCACCCTGGTCTACAACGAACTGTGCGGCCCGCCCGATTCGCCGGGACGCGGCTGCAACTTCTACAGCAACGTGATCTCGCTGGGCGACCACGGCAACGCCGAGGCCGCGGGCGGCATCTTCGGCGGCCCGGAGCAGGAGCAGATCCAGGCCATCGTGTCGCCGGCGGTCAACCTGGTGAACGGCGGCGTGGGCGTCTACAACGGGATGGGGATCGACGAGGAGATCGCCAGCCGGGACGAGCTGAACATGTGGTACGACTGGTACTCCGGACGCAACAACGTGATCGCGACCGGCAGCGCCTGGCAGTTCGGCTTCATGTCGTACCCGGTCCTGCAGCCCAACGGGGCGAAGACCTGGGGGCCCTGCAACGTGCCGGGCTTCATCTTCTTCAACCCCGACCCGCAGTGCTTCCCGGACTTCGAGGACGCGATCTCCAACGGCCTCCTGACCTGGACCACGTCGGCCTCGGTCAGCCCGGCCCACCCCGACAGCGTGCGGATGATGCTGGCGTCGCAGCAGCAGTGCTTCCGCTTCGGCGTCCAGGCCAACTGCTCGTCCACGCTGGGCTTCTATCTGGACGGGATGGCGATCTTCTTCAACAACACGCCGCTGGCCGCCAACGCCAGGGGCGGCGGCGTCAACGTGGTCGGCTCGGCCACCGCCAACATCTGGGACCTGTTCAACGACGCCTTCCCGGCCAACGCCACCACGGGTCTGCCGGGCACGGCGGCGTTCGACACCACCACGGCCCACGTCAAGACCGGCCGCGGGACCTCGCCCCAGACCGGCGTGAACCGCGTCGCGGTGCCGGGCGACTCGGCCTTCGTGACGGCCGCGGGCGCCGGGATGCGGGTGGACCTGATCTTCAGCATCCTGCCGGGTCCGGGCAACTACGTGGACGGCACCAACAAGGCGCTGGGCCTGAAGCAGCTGCCCAACGCTCCGGCGGTGGCGGTGGCGGGCGACGGCTCCTTCTGGGGCCAGTACATGGCCAAGGCCACGGATCACAAGGGCTCGCCGGGCAACGTCGCGCAGCATGCGGCGGCGCCGGGCGGCTGGGATCCGGACGTGTGGAACAGCGCGCGCTGCGACACCCTGGAGCGCAACTTCTTCCCCACGGCGGCCAAGGGCAACCTGCCGGGCCTCTCGCCGGGCTTCTACGCCACCATGTACCATGACGACGACCCGCTGGGCGGCCTCAACGGCGGCGGGCCGGGGGTGCCGGGTGTGCTGGCCAAGCCCAAGAACCGCTGCTTCCTGATCAACCCGGCGGGCTCGAACGCCAGCAGCAACATCACCTGCGGGGCGGGGACCTATCCGCCGGCGTGGGTGCTGGGGGCCGGCACGGGCTACGACGGGAACACCACCACCTACGAGTACACCAAGATCCTGCCGGACGGGCTGTTCACGCCGGGCACGCACGTTCGCTACTTCTTCCGCAAGGAGGAGATCTCGTCGGGCCAGACGTTCAACGGTCCCGACACGAACAGCGTGACCCCGCAGGCCTTCGAGTCCTCCACGGACGGGCACCGCTGGCAGGAGTTCTCGGTTCTCCCCGACCGCTGGAAGAGCACGACCTACGGCGGGCCGGGCGGCCTGTGCATGCTGTTCGTTGACAACAACGACCGGCGCGGCAACGAGCGCGTGTTCGTGAGCGTGATGGACTCGATCGGCGCGACGCTGCCGGCCAAGTACGGCGCACACAACGGCTGGCACGCGGTGGGCGGCGGCTTGAGCGTCAACGATCCGGCCAACAACCGGCGTCCCGACGGCTCGGTGGGCTTCCGCTCCGACCACGGCGGGCAGGTCGGAACCATCTTCGACATGTTCGGGGTCAAGGCGTCCGAGTCTCTGACCACGCGTGCGGGCGGCCTGGGCGTGCGCCTGGCGCCGGCGGGATTCGGCTACCTGGTGGGCAAGGAGTCCACCCTGGGGCCCACCCCCGAGATGCTCCAGACCTACTACGACTTCCTGTTCTGGGTGACCGGAGACCTCAACTCCGGCATCCTGGGTCCCTTCGCCAACCAGACCTCCAACGAGGTGCTGCAGCTGGAGGACTTCATGCTCTCCGGCACGGCGCTCCGGCAGCGGGCGGTCTGGATGATGGGGAACGGGTTCGTCGAGGCCGAGGGGTCCGGCGACCACTCACCGCTGGTGAGCAACTTCTTCGGTGCGTCGTACCGGGGCAGCTACGGAGTCCTTTCCGGCAGCGCGCTGGTGGACTGCGTGGACCTGCTGCCGCTCTCGCCCGTGAGCACCACCGACATCTACGGGCTGAACAACGTGTGCGACCACTCGAACGACGTCATCACCAAGAACACCGACCCGTCGCTGGCGGCCGCGGAGTACGCGCTCTACCAGCCGCTGGGCAGTGGCGCTCCGTACATCGAAGGCTTGCGGACCGGAACCACGGCCACCAAGAACTTCCTGACGGCGGTGGACGGCGTCGAGATCGAGCACTTCTACAGCCGGTTCTGCTTGGGCAGCTTCGGCCGAGCCACCTACATCCGCCAGGTGCTGGTCAACGTGATCGGCACCCTGTGCCCGCTCGCCGGCGCGCCGGTGGGCATCGGTGACGAGGGTCGTGGCCTGAGCGGACGGGACTTCCTGCAGCTGGCTTCGGCCAACCCCTATCGCAGCGGCACCGCCAAGTTCAGCTTCGGCATTGCCAGGGCCGGCAAGGTCGAGGTGGGCATCTACGACGTGGCGGGCCGTCAGATCCGGGTGCTGGCCAACCAGGTGTTCCAGCCTGGGAAGTACGAGCTGACCTGGGACGGTCTCGACGGCAGCGGGAACGCGGTTTCTCGGGGCGTCTACTTCTATCGTCTCAAGTCGCCGAACTTCGTCTCGGCGAACCGGATGATCGTCCTGAAGTAACAGCGGTCCCGGAGGTTCTGCGGAGGGGCGGGGGCGACCCCGCCCCTCCGCTCTTTTGGTGCCCGCCCCCTGTGGAGCGGCCGAATCCGCGCGGCCAGGGGATGCATCCGGG
>JBBIHL010000113.1:4120-8581 GCA_037447075.1 Candidatus Eiseniibacteriota bacterium
CGAGGCAGGCGGGCAAAACCGCTTGACAGTTGCCGCTCCGTTGTCTAGCCTGGGCTCATTTCCCCTTCCAGAGACTGGGCGTGGTGGAGGGCGCGCATGCGCTGGCGTGTAGGGGTGTCTCTTCTTCTCGTCACGGCTTCTGTGGGCGTCGGTTGCCGCAAGGCGGCCGCCCCCAACGTGGATCGAAACCAGCCCCCGGAGACCTGGATCACCGCGGCCCCGCTCGACACGGTGGGGGGCCGCGGCATCCCGGCGCCGCTCGGGACCATCCCGTTCCGCTTCCATCTCTACTGGGCGGGGTCCGATCCCGACGGCGAGGTGAGGGGGTTCTTCTTCGCCGTGACCGAGACCACGGCCATCCCGGCCCCGGGCGAGGGCATTCCCGGGGTGCCGGGCCCCAAGCCCCAGGACTACAAGTTCACCGCCCGGACCGACTCCACCTTCGTCTTCAACGTGATCGAGGGGCGGCCGGACCGCCAGCACGGCTTCTTCATCTACGCGGTGGACAACGAGGGCAAGGTGGACGCGAGCCCCGCCCGCTTCGTCTTCAACGCCCTCGACAAGTGCCCGCCCATCCCGGTCATCACCCGTGCCGAGGCGCGGGGCACCATCTACACCATCGGGCCGGGCGGCACCGTGTCGCCCGTGGAGTACCGCCGCGGTCCCAGCTGGCAGCCGGGCATGGCGGGCGACCCGCGCAACTTGGACGACGTTGACGACCCCCGCACCCTGCCGCGCGACACCATCCCGTCGGGGGCCTCGGTCTATTTCGAGTGGACCAGCCTCATCCAGTGCTTCGGGAGCTACGTCGCCAAGTACCGCTACAAGCTGACCGAGGTGGACTTCCAGGACTTCCCGCCCGAGTCCACGTCCAAGTTCTATCCGGCGGGCAGCGTCCCTCCGGGCAACAGCATCTTCAGGCTGCGGGCGGTGGACCAGGCCAACGGCTCCAACGACAGCACCCGGCGCTTCGTGGTCAACTTCTCGCCCGACACCTGGTTCGCGGGGCCGGACTTCAACTGCATCCAGCAGCCCGGGTCGGGCTGGCAGCAGGCCGCCCCGCGCGGGAGCGCGTCCTACTGGTACTACCCGGTCCCGAACCAGTTCGGAGGGCCGCGCAACCTGCCGGCCGCGGAGATCCCCTGCACCTACTACGGCCCTTCGAACAACGCCGGCGACCCCCGGAACTGGGTGAACGTCCTCTACGCCGACCGCCCCGAGCGCCGCACCTTCCTGGAGTGGTGGGAGGACACCCTCTACGCGCGCGCCGAGGGGGACACCGTGCACCTCAACTCGATCGTGATCTTCGCCTCGGGCGGGCTGGACTTCGACTCGCCGCACCTGCCCCTGGTCTCGGCCAACCCGCCCCCGGGCGTGGTGCCGGACGGGCCCAACACGCGCCGCGGGCCCGCCAACGGCTCGCCCATCGGCTTCAGCGGGCTCGTCATCGTGGCCCAGGATCCCAACCGGAAGGGCTTCCGGCGCCCCGCGGAGAACCTGACCTACCCGGACTTCCGCATCGGCACGCCGTACTACAATGCGGTCCCCGTGCTGCAGGAAGTCGCCCGCAGCTCGGGGTACGCCTACGCGCGCCTGCGCGCGGCGGACGGCGACGGCTTCAAGGACAACCGTGTGAGGAACCCGGTGGACCTGGCCGACGTCGTGGACCGGGGCGGCGGGACCGCATACGAACGCAACATCCTCCGGCGGAAGGTGCTCACCTTCTACGTGAACAAGAACGCGCGCCTGCTGGAGGAGAACCCGGGCTTCGCGCCCAGGATCAACCAGACCTTCACCTCCAACCCGCTGAATCTGAACCTCCTGACCGAGAACGTGGACCCCGCCAACATCGGCGAGATCACCTCGCCCGGCCGCAAGGGCGTGAACAACGTGCGGCGCACCTCCGTCACGCTCTGCGGCGACTCGTCGGGGGTGCCGGTGTGCCGGCCGGACATCCGGCCGATCGGCGCCCGGCTGAACCAGCCGACCACCATCGTCAGCGTTCCCTCGAGCTGGTCGCGGGGGACCGTGAACGTCGTCATCGAAGTCTGCGACTGCCAGTTCTGCGAGGATCGCGTGGGTGAGGGCCGCTGCACCACGCGCACCATCCCGATCAACTGGCAGCCGCCCGGCCCGAGCGGACCGGGGCTCGCGCCGGCTTCCGGGGGGAACTCGCCATGAACCTGCGTCCGGCCTTCAAGGCGGCCTGCCTGCTGGTCCCGGCCCTGGCGCTGGGGCTCGCGGGCTCGGGCTGCAGCCGCAAGAGCGTGCGCACCGCCCTGGTCCCCAACCAGCGGCCCACGGTGACGCTCACCGCCTTCCCGATTGACACCTCGCAGACGTATTTCTACGTGGTGCGCGCCAACTGGGTGGGCTACGACCCCGACGGGAGGGTGGATCATTTCGAGTACACCATCCTCGACGCCGGCGCCTCGGTGGACACCGTCACGACCTGGCAGACCACCACCCGCAACGAGCAGACCTTCTTCTTCAAGTCGAAGGATCCCGACAGCATCGTGGTGGGCTACACCACCTTGAGCGACGCGCACACCTTCGTGATCCGCGCCATTGACAACCAGGGGGCGGCCTCGCCGCTGGTGTGGCGCACGTTCTTCTCGTTCACCGTGGCGCCCTCGGTGAGGATCACGGGTCCCGCCCCGGACTCCCTGCTGGTCCGCAAGGTGCCCCCCAGCGTCTTCATCCAGTGGTTCGGCGACGACCCCGACGGGGAGTTCAGCAAGAAGCCGGCGAAGTACAAGTTCAAGCTCTACAAGGTCAACGACCTCATCGCCCTGGGCATAGACCCCGACCGCCCCGTGGGCTTTCTGCGCTACGCGCCCAGCTTCTCGGAGTGGGATTCGGTGCGGGGGGACACCACGGCCAAGCTCTACACCGACCTGATCCCCGACAACGAGTACGTGTTCGTGATCACCTGCTTCGACGAGGCGGAGGGCTTCGACCCGGTCTTCACCCGCAAGACCAACGTGCTGCGCTTCCGAGTCACCTTGAGCGCGACGCTGGGGCCCATCATCGGGTTCTTCAACGACTTCATTGACTACCTCTACCCCAGCGGCGGCTACTCGCCGGACGACTCGAGGGTGGTCAAGCTCGAGGTCCCGGCCAATACGCCCATCTCCTGGAACTGGTACGCCATCCCGACCGAGGGCGCGCTGGTGAGACGGACCCGATGGAAGCTGGACACCCAGTACGAGCTGGACGACGAGACGCCGCGCTCGGACGAGGCCACCGACCTCGCCCACTGGAGCCGCTGGCAGTCGCTGGGGCAGACGCGCGACCAGGCCTACCATGCCGAGGTGGGGACCTACGCCGGAAACGCCTGCGGCGCGGACACGCTGGAGAGCCACACCCTGTTCGTGGAGGTCGAGGACAACATCGGCCTGCGCAGCCTGGGCATGGTGAACTTCAAGGTGGTCCGGCCCTGCTTCACGGTGGGCGACGCCAAGATGCTGATCGTGGACGACCGCCGCGGCCAGCCCGACGGCTGGCGCGGCTTCCCGCCCAATCAGCAGGTGAACCCGCCGCTGGGCGCATGGCCGACGGAGGCCGAGCTGGACACCCTGTTCTTCGCGGTGGGCGGCGTTCCCTGGAAAGGCTACGACCCCTCGAACTGCCTGACGGGCGTCACGAACTGCCCCACCACCCAGGTGAACAGCACCCCGGGCCTGTTCGCGGGCTACGCCTACGACACCACCGACACCCGCCAGGGGCTGATTGACCTGGTGTTCCCGTTGAGCACGCTCTCCAAGTACTACAACGTTCTGTGGTACACCGACTCCTTCTCGGCCAACGTGCCGCTCTCGGCGGGCGCGCTGGGGGAGGGGGGCCAGCCGCCGCTCACCTCGCTGGTGTGGATGAACTTCCCCAACCGGGCCAACACCCCCTCCATCTACTCCCGGCAGGGCGGGCGGATGTTCTTCTTCGGGGGTGGGGTGGGGGCGGCGTGTCTCTTCGGGTGGGCCCAGGGGCGGCTGCAGTCCCCGTGGGAGGCGGACGGGGCGCGGCCCATCCTGTTCCCGGGGCGGTTCGCCTACGACTTCCTCCAGCTGCGGGCTCAGACGCGCTCGGCGCAAGGGCTCCAGGTGAACGTGCACCAGAAGCGGCCCGCGAACCTGACCGGCCTGACGGACCTGCGTCTCTGGCGCACCTCCACGGATCCGCTCCCCTACTTCCGCAACCTCGGGCAGATGCCCAACGCGCCCGTGATCGAGCACGTCAGCAAGCCGCTCTTCATTCTGGAGGATTCCGATCCCGGGCCGGCGCTCCGGGAGGTGTCGGCGCTGGATACCTTGTTCGCGGCCTTCGGCGCGGGGGTGAATCCCCCCGGCGCGCCCTGCGGCTTCAGCTACCACAGCGAGACCATACCGCCCCAGCACGGCGACGTGATCTTCCTGGGCTTCGACCTGTGGTCGTGGCGGCGCTCGCAGGTGCGGCAGAACCTGG
>JBBIHL010000114.1:0-8565 GCA_037447075.1 Candidatus Eiseniibacteriota bacterium
GGTGGGCGCGCCCTTGAGCAGCAGCACGACCCGCCAGCGCTGCGCCCACTCGCGCGCGGCGTCCATGCGGGTCGCCTCCAGCTCGGCGGCGGAGGCGCCGGTGAGCCGCGACATCTCGCCCAGGTGGGGGGTGAGCACCAGCGGCGCCGCGTGCGCCGCGAGCAGCTCGGTGCGGCCCGCGAAGGCCACCAGGCCGTCGGCGTCCACCACCACCGGGCATTCCAGGCGCGGCAGCAGCCGCCGCGCCAGCTCGAGCGAGTCGGCGTGGCGCGAGAGCCCGGGGCCCAGCGCCACCACGTCCATGTCGGCCGCGCGCGCCAGCAGCGGCTCGATGGCGGCCAGCGCCAGGCTGCGCTCCGCGGTCTCGGGCAGGGGCACGGTCAGCTCTTCGGTGAGCTTCACCTCGAGCACGTCGTTGAGGCTGGCCGGCACCGCCGCCATCACCCAGCCGGCGCCCGCCCGCAGCACCGAGCGCGCCGCCAGCGCCACCGCGCCCGTCATCCCCACCGACCCGCCCACCACCAGCGCCTTGCCTACCTCGCCCTTGTGGGCGCGCGGGCTGCGCTGGGGGATCAAGGCCGCCATCTCCGGCGCGGTGGCGAGCTCGTCCTTGAGGCCCAGGGCTGCGGCGGCCTGGGGCGCGAGCCCGATGTCCACCACCTCCAGCTGGCCCACGAAGGCGCGGCCCGGGTAGAGCAGCTGGCCGCGCTTGGGGAAGCCGAAGGTGACGGTGAGGTCGGCGCGCACCGCCCGGCGCGCGATCGCGCCCGTGTCGGCGTTGACGCCGGTGGGGAGGTCCACCGCGACCACGCGCGTGCCGGCCTCGTCCAGCTCGCGCAGGGCCTGCACCGCCTCGCCGATCGGCCCCTCGGGCTCGCCGCGCGACCCGGTGCCGAGCAGCGCGTCCAGGGCGAAGTCCCACGCGCCGCCCGCCCCCACGAGCCCGGCGACGACGCCGACGCTCGCCGCCACCAGCGCTTGAGGTCGCCGGCGCTGCCCAGCGCGGCCAGCGGGAAGCCGTCGCGGGTGAGGCGCTCCAGGTGGACGAGCGCGTCGCCCTTGACCTTGGAGGGGTCGCCCACCAGCCCCACGTGGACCTGCGCGCCGCGGGCGCGCAGCGCCGAGGCGGCCACGAAGCCGTCGCCGCCGTTGTTGCCGGGGCCGCACAGCACCAGCACGCGCAGCCCCAGCACGGGCCCGTAGACGCGCTCCAGCGCCTCCACCACGCCGGCGCCGGCGCGGGCCATGAGCTCCTCGCCGGGGACGCCGTGGCGCTCGATGGTGAGCCGGTCCAGCTGGCGCATGGCCTCGGCGGTCAGGATCAGCATGGCGGCGTGCGGGCGCGGTCGGGCGTGGGGCGCGCGCTACCTCCGGCGCGCGCGGTTGCGGGCCTCGGAGCCGAGCTCGGTGGTGAGCTTCTGCCGATAGCCGGCGTCGCGCTCCACGCGCGCCAGCAGCTCCGGGTCGTTGGAGATGAAGGGCAGGTCGAACAGCTCGGGGTCGGCCTCCTGCTCCAGGTAGATGCGCTCCTGCTCGTGGCGCTGGAAGGAGGCGGCCTTCTCCGCCGTGTCGAACGAGCGCCCGGGCAGGAACTTCTTGTTGAAGACATCGTAGACGTAGACGTGGAAGCGGTTGTCCAGGCCCGTGGTCCCCTCGGGCGCCGTGTGCACCTTGACCTTGGACGCCTTCACCTTCTCGCCGCTCATGCCTCCTCCTTGGGGCTGGCCGGCGCTAGGAGCGCGCCCCCACCGCCGGCGCGTTGAGCGCGTCCACCACGTCGAGCAGCTTCAGGATGTCGTCAATCTCGAAGTCGGCTCCCGACTCCTGCGTGCCGAACGTGTCTCCGTAGCGCGCGAACACCGTCTTCATGCCCAGCTGCCGGGCGCCCACCACGTCGCGCTCGGCCCAGTCTCCCACCATGAGCCCCTCGCGCGCCTCCACGCCCAGGCGCTTCAAGATCTCGCGGAAGGGCGCCGGGCTGGGCTTGCGCTCGCGGGTGTCGTCGAAGGTGACCACCGCGTCGAAGAGGTGCTGGAGCGAGAGCGAGCACAGGCGCAGCCAGACCTGGGGCTCGGGCGCGTCGCTCACCACGCCCAGCTTGAGCCCGCGCTTGGAGAGCCCCAGCAGCGTCATGTGGACGTGGGGGTAGAGCACCAGCGCGGACTCGCGGGCGCGTCGGTAGGCCACCACCCCCGACGCCAGGATCTTGGGGTCGATGCGCCCCAGCTCGCTTTCGAGCAGCGCGTCGAAGACCCTCTGGTACTCCAGGCCCTGCTCCTGGTAGATGGCGTCGATCTTGGCGCGCACCTGCTCGCGCGGGAGCTTCAGGCCCGCGTCGATCATGCCGTCAATCGAGGCCTGGATCGCCGACTCCTTCATCTTCATGAAGTCGGTGAGCGTGTTGTCCAGGTCGAAGATGACGGCGCGGATCAAACGCGGTGCCTCCCGGGTTCCAGGGCGGCCGCCCGGCCGGTCCAGAGTCGGGCGGCGGGGGCAGCGCCGGCCGCCGCGGTCACTTGGTGGACGTCCCGATCATGCGGCCCAGGCTGATCTCGCCGTTGTCAATGCGCAGGTTGAACCCGCAGTTCGGGTTGCTGCACACCCAGGCCTTGTAGGTGATCGGGGCCCCGTCGCGCCCGTAGTCGGACAGTGGGATCAGCACGCCGTCGTTGCACTTCCTGCAGGCCGGAAAGTGGAGCTCCATCCCGTTCCCCTCCCGGGTCCGCGACCCCGCGCGGACCATCCGACCTATTCTGTTGGCCCAAACGACGCAGTGTCAACGTGTTTGTGACCGGCGCCGGCGCGGGCGGGGCGCACCACCGCGCGCCGACGACGCGCGCGTGTCGCCGCCGTCAGGCGCGCGACGAGGCGCAGGTCGCGGCATTGCCTAAACGCCGCAGCGACGCGCGGTGCGCCAAGTGCGCGACCGGCACGACGATTGCGTCGAGGCCCGTGCGCCGTCGCTCGGCTCCCCACCTACCGGAGCCGCGGCGGCATCGGGCGAGGGCGGACGCCAAGGAACCCAGGCACGAAGGTCCCTCCCGGAGCTACGGTCCGCCTCTCCTCCGAGGCCTCGGGGCCCGGCGGGGAACCACCCATGGATCGGGGTGATGCCGGGCCTGGGGCGATGCCTCACCGGGAGCGAGCCACGTCCCCCAGCGTGATCGCCGCGCTGGCGGGCAGGATGGTGGCGCTGGCCAGCACCACGTTCTCCGGCGCCGCGCAGGCGTAGGCCACCACCTTGGCCACGTCGGCGGCCTCGATCATGCGGCGGCGGTCCTCGGAGTCGGGGTCAATCGGCTTGCCCGCCGTGTTCATGTTGTGGGGGTAGACGGTCACCACGCGGATCCCATGGGGCTTGAGCTCCACCGCCAGCGACTCCAGCAGGCCCCGCATGCCCCACTTGGCGGCGGCGTAGATGGAGGAGCGGGCTGAGCCCACCAGGCCGCCCACCGAGTTGATGCCCACGATGGTCCCGCGCTTCTGCTCCACCATCCAGGGCACGGCGTAGCGGCACGCCAGGAACACGCCCTTGAGGTTCAGGTCCACCAGCTTGTGCCACTGCTCCTCGGTGGCCTCGAGGATCGGCGTGGACATCCAGGTTCCGGCATTGCACACCAGGATGTCGAGCCGTCCCCACGTCTCCATGGTGGTGCGCACCGCCCGTTCCACGTCGGCCGAGGAGGTCACGTCGCCGGCCAGCGCGAGCACCGATTGCCCGAGGGTCCCCACCTGGGCCGCGGCCTTCTCGGTCTCCTCGCGACTGCGCGAGAACAGGGCGATGGAGGCGCCGTCGGCCGCCAGGGCGTGGCTGATCGCCAGGCCCAGGCCGCGGCTGGCGCCGGTGACGAATACGACCTGGTGCTTGAGGGGCATGGGGTCGTTCCTCGTGGTGGTGTCCAGGAGATCCTCCGCGGTTCCGCTACCCGAATAGAATGCTCTGGTCCTCGAACCGGTTCTCGCACGGCCGGCCGGACGCGTGAAGATAGCGCGGCCCGCCCGACCCCAGAAGCACGATCGAGGAGGACACCGTCTGCATGCGGCCCTGGTGCAGGCAGACGGGCGGGGCTGCGGTGCCGCCTCCTGCATCCCCGTGCGCGGCCAGCAAGGCCCCGAGCCGGCGCGCCGCCTCGTCGAAGCCGCCCGGCTCCCACCCGGCCAGCGCATCCATCACCCACGCCGTGCGCGGCTCGCTGCGGTCGTCCAGGTTCTCGTGGGTGATGACGTGCCATCCGGGGCGGATGCTGTCGCAGCGCCGCCCTCCCGCCACGTCGAAGCTGAACACCCACGAGCCCTCGGGCGCCGCCCAGACCAGGGAGAACGGCGCGAAGCGGTGGCTCCACAGCTCCTCGAACACCTTGCTGGCGCCGGCGTAACCCAGCGGCGAGGCGGTGATGCGCTGCAGGCGCACCTGGACCTCGGGGTTCTGCCCCACGGGATTGAGCGAAAGGTGGAAGTCGGCCGGTACGGTCGCGACATCCAGTGTCAGCAGCCCACGGGAGCGAAGCGCGCCAGGGGGCGGCGGGTTGGCCGGCGGGCGGCGGTTGAGCAGCGCCACGGCGGCGCGCCCTTCGCGCAATGCCAGCCACGTGCCGCCGGCCACCAGGTCCTTGCCGCCGACCACGCGCGGCCGGTCGTGGAGCACTCCCGGCTCGGCGCTGGCGCGGGCGGGGTCCTCGTCGCGGTTGGCGGCGAGCAGCACGGCCCCGGGTGCCGGCACGTCCTGGCCGATGATCAGCGTGCACATGGGGAGGCGATGCTAGGGAGGGCGGCTGGCGGGGTCAATCGTGAGAGACGCAAGCATGGCCCCCAGGCGTGACGCTGGTGCGGGTGGCCGGCCACGACGCGGGCGGGGCGGAGGATGCTGTCGGAGGGAGGCATGGTCAGTCGGATGCCGGCGGACGGGGAGCGGATTCTGCCTGGAGCGTGTGTGTCAGTCCCGCTGCGCCACCAGCGCCGCGAGCCGATCCTCGGCCCGCTCCACCTCGGGGTGCAGCTCCGGGTCGCAGTCCCTCCACAGCTCGATGAAGCGCTGGTAGTGCCGGATGGCCTCGTCGCGATGCCCGAGCCGCTCGTGGATCTGCGCTTGGCGCAGGTGGCAGGGGGCGATGTAGACGACCCCGTGGGTGCCCGAGTACTGCAGGGTCGAATACCAGCGCAGCGCCTCGTCCTCGCGGCCGACGGCGTGTAGCAGCTCCGCGCGCAGGAAGCGCTCGTAGACGCGGTTCTGGACCGGGTTCATCGTTACGAGGGGCGCCCTCATGGGAGCGGCCTCGAGCACGGTCAGCCCCTCGCGAGGGCGTCCCTGTAGCAGGTACACCGTCGCCCGGATGCTCGCGGCATAGTCGCGCATCGAGCCGCCATCCCATACGTCGGGCTGGCCATCGAATCGCCTGGCGTGCGCCAATGCGCGGCCGTACGCGCCCTGCCGCGCGCTGAGCAAGCCAAGGAGGTACTCGCGATAGAGGTTCGAAACGGCGGGCCGGGCCGGGTCCTGCGCCACCGTCCGCCCGTAGCCAAGGAACCCGTACTCGTCGCTCACCGGGAGCCGCGCCAGCCATCTGCCCATGGAATCCCGGTCCGAGGCCGGGATGTTGGAGAAGGGCAGGGCGCAGGCGAGCAACGGGCCGGCGACGGTTCTGTCTGGAGGGTGGTGCTCCGGCCGCCACCTGCCAGCCGCCAGCTCGAAGAGGCCGACAAATGCTGCTGGGCCGTGGCGCACGCGGCGAGACCGCTCACGACCACGCATCCTCGTAGGGCAAGCTGCCCGGCGAGTTCGCGCCCCCGTGCGAGCCCCCCGGCGGAGGCTTTTCGCGACCCCACGGTGGACACGCGCGATCCAGAGCGAAGCAGGGAGCGATCTCCTGCGAGGAAGAGACGCCTGGGGGCGTTCTTGGCTTCCACCTGGTTCAGCGGGCCGAAGAGCTCCCCGCATGATGGGCACGCATGGCGCAGGAGACCATGAGCCCGGCGCGGCTACCCCCGACTGAAGTGCCACCCACCCCTCACCCTTGCCGCTCCCGCCCCCACGCTGTAGTCTGGCGCCGCGTTGCCCGCGCGTCCCCGCGCATGAACCCGAACCCTTCCCGGATGATCCCACAACCCAGGCGCCGACCGTCCCACCCCGCCCCCCGCCGCGCTCTCCGCCTGGTCGTTGCGGCGTTGCTCCTGCTCGGTGCCGGCGCCGCCCGCGCCCAGGGCCGCGTCGTCAAGCCCTGGAGCCCACCCGGCCTGGACACGCTCTACGCCAGGGCCGCAGAGATCCGCCTCATGTTCCAGAACGCGGTGGGCGACACCGTGGGCGGCGACAACTACCCACCCTACGACCGCGTGGGCGCGATGGCGCGCCGCATGCTGCGCGAGCTGGGGCGCGACCGCATGGCGCAGGCGATGGGGGTGAAGACCGCGTTCGACTCGCTGGGACTGGACACGCAGATGGCCCTCGACCCCGGGGACCCCACCTTCGCCCTGCTGCTGGTGCGCAACCCCTGGCGGCCGCGGGCCAAGTGCGTCGGGTTCATCTACTGGTGGAAGAGCCCCTCCGACCTGCGCATGCAGGGGGCGCTGTTCTTCGGCGGGGCCGAGCCGCAGGTCCGCGTGTGGTGGACGGGCGAGCCGGCGGGTCCCTACGAGCTGGGCGTGGTGGACCGTTCCCGCACCGGGATGCCGGTGCTCCACTTCACCCTCGCCCGCCTGGACCCCGGCGCCAACTTCTGGGACCTGGTCCAGTTCGAGGGCAGCGGTCTCGACCTGGGAGGCGTCGGGGAGGCGGCGTGGACCGACCTCAACACCGACGGCATCCCCGAGCTGGTGACCTGGATCCGCACGGACAACGACTCGCTGTTCACCGAGTGCCCCGAATGCCCGCGCCTCGTCACCGAGACCACCTACATCCGGCGCCGCGGGGGCTTCGAGCCCCTCGAGCAGCGCATCGTGCCCACGCCCTACGCGACGTTCTCGCTCTTCGTGCACCTGCTGGTCCAGGGCCAGCGGCAGGGCGCCGCGCGGCTGCTGGTCGCGCCCGCCCGCGTGGACAGCGCGCTGGCGCTGGGCTGGGGCAAGCGGCGGGCGCGCGGGGCCTGGCGCCTGGAGTCCGGCGAGCCCAACGAGCGCTGGCCGGGCTGGCTGATCTTCCGCTTCGACAGCGGCACGCGGGCGCGCCGCTACCTTGTGCGCTTCCAGTCCCAGGGGGCGCGCTGGCTGATCGAGAGCTGGCAGGACGCGACCCTGACCGGCTCCTCCGCTCCGGCCCGCGCCGCGCCGCCGGCACGGAACCGCCGCGGCGGCGGGGTGGGGCGGTGAGCAACAGCGCGATGCCGGGAGGCAGGCCCTGGCGCTGCACCGTGCTCGTGGCCTGCGTGCTGCTGGCCGCGGCCGCCTGCGATCGCCGCCCGCGCTTCGTGGCGCGCGGCACCGACAGCACCGCGGTGATGGGGGCGGACTCGCTGGAGGTGCTGGCGCAGAAGGCGGCCGATCTCTGGGACCGCGCCCAGGACCGCAGGGGGGTGGCCGAGGCCAGCGCGGCCACGGCCCAGGTCGCCCGCCGCTTCCTCGCGGCCCGCGGCGCGCCCGTGCTCGCGGAGGGCCTCTCGGCCTACCTGGACTCGCTCGGCGTCGGCGTCGAGGTGGCGGCCGACCCGCGCGACAGCAACCTGGCCGCGGCCAACTTCTTCTCGCGCACCAATCCCGACGCGGGGTCCGAGCCGTGGCTCCTGTGGCGCGAGGGCAGCGAGGTCCGCTCCCAGGCGGTGGAGGGTCGCGGGCTGCGCCTGTTCCAGGCGGCGAGCCGCAGCTTCCCGGCCAGCGAGGCGGCGTTGCTGTTCGGGCGGCCGGCCCCTGGGGGGTACGAGCCGCTGCTGCTGGTGCTGCGCCGCAACCCCGGGTCGAGGGGCTGGCAGCTGAGCCAGTCGGTGGGCTCCGACTCGCTGGGGGGCACCGGGCGGGTGCAGTTCGTGCGCCAGGACACCACCCTGGTGGCGCGGGCGCGGACCTTTTTCCCCTCGGCGCGCTTCGAGGAGTGCGGCAGCTGCCCGCACATCTACCGGCAGCGCGTGCTGGCCTGGGGCCCGGACGGCTTCCACATCGCAAGCGACCGCGTGGAGCCCTCGCCCTACCAGTCCTTCGTCGAGTTCGTCAACGCGGTATCGCTGGGGGATTCGCGGCTGGCCGCCTCGCTCTCCGCGGCGCCCATGGTGCTGCACGACGCGCTCCGCTACGGCTGGGACCGCTCGGCGGGGCCGTGGCGCGTGGCCCCCGGCCTGGAGGAGAGCAGCGATCAGATGGTCTTCTACCGCGGCGCCAAGGAGGCCTACCGGGTGAGCTTCGAGCTGCACGAGGGCCGCTGGCTGGTGGCCGGCATCGAGCCCACCTCGCGCGCGATCGAGTAAGGAGGCTTGCACGCAGCACCGTCCGGCGTCATAACCCCGTGCAGATGCCGGGCGCCGAACGGCGCCCGGAACCGAAAGCCACCCCAGCCGGCCTCTCATCCCCGCGGGCCCGGAGCACGCCATGAAAGCCGAAACCGCCCGTTTCCTGGGACCCGAGCTGGAGCTGGATCGCCGCCCC
>JBBIHL010000115.1:0-8536 GCA_037447075.1 Candidatus Eiseniibacteriota bacterium
CCGCGCGCGGGCCGGAACCCCTGCACGCCGAGCTGGCGCGCGTGGACCCGGTGCTGGCCGCCCGCATCCGGCCCCGGGACCGCCAGCGCATCGCCCGGGCCCTCGAGGTCCGGCGCGCCACCGGCCGGCCGCTCAGCGACTGGCAGCGCCAGGCCGCCGGCGGCCGCGAGCCGCTGGACTGGTTCTGGCTGGGCCTCGAGGTGCCGCCCGCGCTGCTGGGGGAGCGCATCGAGCGCCGCTCGCGCTGGATGTTCGAGCACGGCCTGATCGAGGAGACCCGCGCCCTGGTGGAACGAGGGCTGGGCAAGGCGCTGGCCGAGATGAAGGCCATCGGCTACGCGCAGGCGCTGGCGGTGCTCGACGGGGTCCTGGGCCTGGAGGCGGCGATCCGCGAGACCGCCCTGCGCACGCGGCAGCTGGCCAAGCGGCAGCGCACTTGGTTCCGGCACCAGGCGTGCCTGGACTGGACGCCCGTCGGCGAGCAGGACACGCCCAGCACGCTCGCGCTTCGCCTGAGCCAAAGGCTCCAAGTCCTGCAACGCCAGCGCGAAAGCGATTGACAACCCCGCGCCCGGGCCCTAGCTTCCAGCCGACCCTGACGCGGGCCCACCGTGAGCGGGCATAACTCAGCGGTAGAGTGTCAGCTTCCCAAGCTGAAGGTCGCGGGTTCAAATCCCGTTGCCCGCTCCACTCTCTTGATACGACGCGGCGATCCGGCGGCCGGCGGGCCGCGTCGCCATGGCGCCATGACAGCCCCCGTGGTCTCGATCATCGGACGCCCCAACGTGGGCAAGTCCACCTTCTTCAATCGCGTGCTCGGCCAGCGCCGCGCGGTGGTGCACGACCGTCCCGGCGTGACGCGCGACCGCAACGCGGCGCGCGCCCAGTGGGGCGGGCGCGAGTTCGTGCTGGTGGACACCGGAGGCTTCCTGCCCCGGGCGGCGGGGGGCCTGGAGGCGGTGGTGCGCCGCCAGGCCGAGCTGGCGCTGGATCACAGCGCCGTGGCGCTGTTCATGGTGGACGGGCGGACCGGTCCCACCGACCTGGACGCCGACATCGGCCGGCGGCTGCGCCGACGCGGCGTGCCGTGCCTGTTGGTGGTGAACAAGGTGGACCGGCCCGACGGCTACGCCGCCCACGAGTTCCACCGGCTCGGGCTGGGGGAGCCCTTCCCCGTCTCCTCGGAGCAAGGCTACGGCGTGGGCGACCTGCTCGACCGCGTGGTCGCCATGCTGCCGCCGGAGAGCGGGGCGGAGGAGGCCGACCAGGCCGTGAGCGTGGCGATCGTGGGGCGACCGAACGTGGGGAAGTCCTCGCTGGTGAACGCGCTGGTGGGCGAGGAGCGCATGATCGTGGACGAGAAGCCGGGCACGACGGTGGACGTGGTGGACACCCCGTGGTCCACGCCCCAGGGTCGTTTCCTCCTGGTGGACACGGCCGGCATCCGCAAGCAGGCCCGGTTCCGCGAGGACACCGAGTTCTTCGCCACGCTGCGCGCCCTGCAGGCCCTGGAGCGCGCGCAGGTGGCGGCCCTGGTGCTGGACGCGACCCAGGGCTTCCAGCGCCAGGACATGCGCCTGGCCAACCACGCGCTCGAGGCGGGCCGGCCGCTGTTGCTGCTCTACAACAAGTGGGACCTGGTCGCCGAGCGCGAGGAGGCCTGGAAGCGGCTCACCCGGGCGCGCGCCGAGCACTACCCCCACCTGGCTGCGGTCCCCGCCGTCCCGGTCTCCGCCACCGCCGGCCTCCACCTGGCCCGCCTGCCCGCCCTGCTGCGCGAGCGCGCCGAGCAGGGCGCGCGCGCCATCCCCACCGCCCAGCTCAACCGCTGGCTGCAGGCGGTGCAGCGCCGCCGGGCCGCGCCCGCCGGCCCCCGGGGCCGCGCGCCACGGCTCTACTACATGACCCAGACCGGCACCCGCCCGCCCCAGTTCGCCATCTTCGCCAACGCCCCGTCCCTGGTGAGCGAGAACTACCGCCGCTTCCTGTGGGGGCAGTTCGAGGAGGCGTTCGGCTTCCGCGGCTGTCCGGTGCGCCTGCGCTTCAAGAAGAGCGAATGACGGCGCCGGCGCTGGCGGCGGTGCTCGCGACCGTGGCCCTGGGCTACGCGGCGGGCTCGCTCCCGTGGGGGTTGTGGGTGGGGCGGGTGGCGCGCGACCTGGACATCCGCCAGCACGGCTCGGGAAACCTGGGGGCCACCAACGTCTACCGCGTGCTCGGCCCGCGCTGGGGCATCCCGACCCTGCTGCTGGACATCGGCAAGGGCGCCCTGCCGGTGTGGCTCGCCCCGCGGCTGCCGGTGACGGCCGGCTTCCCCGGCGGGGCCGAGTGGTGCGCGATCGCGGCCGGCGGGGCAGCCGTCGCCGGCCACGTGTGGAGCTTCCTCGCGGGCTTCCGCGGCGGCAAGGGCGTGGCCACCGCCGTGGGCGTGCTGCTCGCGCTGGCCCCGCTCGCCTTCGCGGGCTTCGCCCTGGTGTTCCTGGCCACCCTGGCGCTCACGCGCTACGTGTCGCTGGGCTCCGTCCTCGGCGCCCTGCTGCTGCCGGTGTGGGTGGCCCTCACCGTGCCCGGTGGAGCGCGCAGCCCACGTTTCGCCCTCACCGTGGCGCTGGCGATCCTGGTGGTGGCGCGCCATCGCGACAACATGGGCCGGCTGCTGCGCGGCGAGGAGCGGCGCTTCGCCCTGCGCGGCGGCGGGAGCAGCCGGTGAGCGAGTCGGTCGCGGTGCTGGGGGCGGGCTCGTGGGGCACCACGCTGGCGGTTCACCTGGCCTCGGCCGGGGCCGCAGTCCGGCTGTGGGACATCGCCGCGGCACACCTGGGGGACGTGGCGCGCGACCGCGAGAACCGCAGGTTTTTGCCTGGCATCCCCCTGCCGGATGGGATTAAGGTTCAGCCGGAACTCGGATCGGCGCTGGCCAGTGCCTCCGTGGTCGTGTTCGCCGTGCCGTCGCACGGGGTCCGCGAGGTGTCGCGGCGGGCCGGGGACGCGGGCCTCGAGGGGCTGGTGGTGTGCGCCGCCAAGGGGCTGGAGGCGGGCTCCCTCGAGCGGCCGACCGCGATCCTGGAAGAGGAGCTGGCGGGACGGACGCCCGTGCTGCTGGCGGGACCCAGCCACGCCGAGGAGGTGAGCCGCGGCATCCCCACTTCCGTGGTGGCGGCGAGCCGCGACCCGGAGGGGGCGCGCCGCGTGCAGACGCTGTTCTCGACCCGGCGCTTCCGCGTCTACACCAACGACGACGTGGTGGGGTGCGAGCTGGGCGTGGCCCTCAAGAACGTGATCGCGATCGCGGCCGGCGTGTGCGACGGGCTGGGCTACGGCGACAACACCAAGGGTGCGCTGCTCACCCGCGGGCTGGCCGAGATGGCGCGGCTGGGCGTGGCCATGGGCGGCAGGCGCGAGACGTTCTTCGGCCTGTGCGGCATGGGCGACCTGATCACGACGGCGATGAGCCGTCACAGCCGCAACCGCCACCTGGGGGAGGCGATCGGGAAGGGCCGGACGCTGGAGCAGGCGCTGGCCGGGATGCACATGGTGGCCGAAGGGGTGAACACCGCGCGCGCGGCGCGCGAGCTGGGCCGGCGCCACGGGGTGGAGCTGCCCATCACCGAGCAGGTGTGCGCGATCCTCTTCGAGGGCCGCTCCCCGCAGCAGGCGCTGGAGGGACTCATGTCGCGGGACCTGAAGAGCGAATAGGGAGGGCCGACCGGTGGCTCGAGTCCGGGACGACGGGGAGCCGGAGACCAAGCTCTACCGTTCGATCAGCGAGGTGAGCGAGATGGTGGGCGTGGAGCCGCACGTGCTGCGCTACTGGGAGACCCAGTTCGGCATGCTGCGCCCGCGCAAGAGCCGGGCGGGGAACCGCATGTACCGCCCGGAGGAAGTGACGCTGCTGATGCGCATCAAGGAGCTGCTCTACGAGCGCCGCTTCACCATCGCGGGGGCGCGGCGGCGCCTGCTCGACGAGCGCCGGGAGCCCACCCCCGACGCCCAGTCGAGCATGAGGGACGCGCGCCGCAAGCTGGTGCTCCACGAGGTGAGGAGCGAGCTCCGTCACATCCTCGAGCGGCTGGCTCCGCGGCTCGCCGCCCGGGAATGAGGTGGGCGGGGCGGTTGAGCGGGCTCTCGTCGTCGGATATATTGCAGGGTTGACCGAAGACCCCCCGGAGCATGCCGGTCGGGGCGTAGCGCAGCCTGGTAGCGCACCTGCATGGGGGGCAGGTGGTCGCTGGTTCAAATCCAGTCGCCCCGACCATTCTCCTCGTCCTCCGGACTGCACCTCCAATCCACGAGCCGTCCTCCCGAATGCGCGTCGCGGTGGTGATTCCCGCCTACCAGGCGGCGGCCGCGCTGCCCGAGGTCATCCTGCGGCTGGACCCCTACGTGCCGCGGCAGGACGTCTGGGTGATTGACGACGGCTCGCGCGACGGCACCGGGGAGGTGGCGCGCGCCCTCGGGGTGCGGGTGGCGGGCTTCGCCGGCAACCGCGGCAAGGGGCACGCGCTGGCCGAGGGGTTCCGGCGCACCCGCGACGCCGACGCGGTCGTCACCCTGGACGCGGACGGGCAGCACCCGCCGGAGCGCATCCCGGACTTCCTGCGCGCGGCCCGGGAGGCGGACCTGGTGGTCGGCCGGCGCGAGCGCGCGGCCCGCATGCCCCCGCTGCGGCGATGGGCCAACTGGGGCTCGTCGCGCTGGGCGACGTGGCTGGCCGGGCAGCCCGTCGGGGACAGCCAGAGCGGCTTCCGCCTCTACCGCCGGGCGCTGATCGAGGCGGTGCCGGCGGGCGGCGGGGGCTTCGAATGGGAGACCCGCATCCTGGTCCGGGCGGCGCGCTTGGGATTCCGGCTGGCCGAGGTCGTGATCCCCACGGTCTACGGGCAGGAGGAGAGCCACCTGAGCCCGTTCCGCGACGCGCCCCGCATCGCGGCCGTGCTGGCGCGGCTCACCTGGGAGGCCGTGGCCCCGCCGCAGGAGGTCCGCCGGGCGCGGGCGCGGCGGGCGGCGGCCGCCGGGCGCTGAACGTGCGCATCCTCATCACCAACGACGACGGCATCCACGCGCCCGCCCTGCGCGTGCTCCAGGAGGCGTTGCGCCCCTTCGGGACCGTGGTGGTGGTGGCGCCCGACCGGGACCAGAGCGCCTCGAGCCACGCCCTCACGCTGCACCGGCCCTTGCGGGTGACCCGCATCGCGGACGACGTCTACAGCGTGGACGGGACCCCCACCGACTGCGTGGTGATCTCGGCCAACGGCCTGCTGCCGGAGCCGCCCGAGCTGGTGGTCTCGGGGATCAACCACGGACCCAACATGGGCGAGGACGTGACCTACTCCGGAACCGTGGCCGCGGCCATGGAGGGGGTCATGCAGGGCGTGCCCGCGCTGTCCGTCTCGCTGGTGACGCGCGAGCCCGCGGACTTCAAGGAGCCGGCCGGCTTCGTCCGCGAGCTTCTGCGCAAGGTCGCGGAGCGCGGCATGGGGCGCGGCACCCTGCTCAACGTGAACCTGCCGCACCGGCCGTGGGCCGAGATCAAGGGGGTCCGGGTCACCCGCCTGGGCACCCGCATCTACCGGGACTCGCTGGTGGAGAAGACCGACCCCCGCGGCAAGGCCTACTACTGGATCGGGGGCCTCGAGCCGGTGTGGAAGCGGGAGGAGGGCACGGACTTCCAGGCGGTGGAGGAAGGCTACGTGTCGGTGACCCCGCTCTCGCTCGACCTCACCGACTACAAGACGCTGGTGGAGATGGAGTCGTGGGGGCTGCGCCCGTGAGGGCGAGGCCGGCCCGCGCCGATCGCCGGGCGACGCCATGATGCTGTCGCGGAACGGTCGGCCTTCCGGCAACGGCGCCGGGGCCGGCGACGACGGCGAGGTGGCGCGCCGGCGCATGGTGGACGAGCAGATCGCGGGGCGCGGCGTCCGGGACGCCCGCGTGCTGCAGGCGATGCGCGAGGTGCCGCGCCATCGCTTCGTGGACCCGGCGCTGGCCGCCCAGGCCTACGGCGATCACGCCCTCCCCATCGGGGAGCTGCAGACGCTGTCTCAGCCCTACATCGTGGCGCGCATGCTCGAGCTGGCGGAGCTCCGTCCCGAGGACTCGGTGCTCGAAGTGGGCACGGGCACCGGCTACCAGACCGCCCTGCTCGCCCGCCTGGCCTCCCGCGTCTACTCGGTGGAGCGCCTGCCGTCGCTGGTGCGGCGCGCCTCCCGCCTGCTGGACCAGCTCGGGGTCCGCAACGTCGCCTTCCGGCACGGCGACGGAAGTCTGGGTTGGCCGGACTTCGCCCCCTATGATAGGGTGATCGTCTCGGCGGGCGCACCGCGCGTTCCCGCGGCATTGCGCGAGCAGCTGCAGATCGGCGGGGTGCTCGTGATCCCGGTGGGCGATGCGTCGCTTCAGCACCTCGAGGTGTGGCGCAGGCGGGAGGCGGACCGCTGGGAGAGCCGGCGTCATGGGGAGTGCCGCTTCGTTCCGCTCCTGGGCCGCGACGCCTGGGACAAGCCGCCCGCCGAGTAGCCCAAGCCCGTCGTTGGTCGGGGCGTGGCTCAGCCTGGTAGAGCACCTGGTTCGGGACCAGGGGGTCGGAGGTTCAAATCCTCTCGCCCCGACCATGCCGTGACAGCGGATCGCGGGCCCGTCGAGCATGCCGCAAGTCCACCTGGTCCTCTCCGGCCGCGTCCAGGGCGTGGGTTTCCGCTACTACGCGCTTCGCGCCGCCCAGCGCTTGAATCTCCACGGCTGGGTCCGTAACCTTTCCGACGGGTCCGTGGAGCTCGAGGCCGAGGGCCCGCGCGAGGCCCTGGAGGCCTTCGCCAGCGAGATGCGCAGCGGGCCCCCATCGGCCCAGGTCCGGGACGTCGCCGAATCGTGGGACGACCGCGAGAGCGGCCGCCGCGGGTTCCGCATCGTCGGCTAGTCCGGACGCCGTGGGCCCGGGCGCGAGGATCGGCAGGGAGGGTCATGGCTCGCAGGGCGCACGACAGCTTTCGCGCGCGGCTCGACAAGGCGCTCGAGACCGGAATGGCGCTGGGCTACCTGAGCCCCGGCCTGCTCGAGGCGCTGCACCTCCGCGCCGACTTCGATGCCCTGGCCTACTACCAGTTCACCCAGCGCGCCCGGGCGGTGGGGCTGGACCTGGCGGAGAGCGGCGGAACCGAGGCCGCGGCCGCCGGCGTCGTGCCCGGGGAATACGACGAAGGCCGGCTGCTCGACCTCTACCTGGGCGAGATCGGGCGGGTGCGACTGCTCGAGCACGGCGACCTGCTGGCGGCGGCGCGGCGCGTGCGGTCCGGCGACGCCGAGGCCCGCCGGAGCATGATCCTGGCCAACCTGCGCCTGGTGGTCCACGTGGCGCGGGCCTACCGGAACCGCGGGCTCTCCTTCCTGGACCTGATCGAGGAGGGGAACCTGGGCCTGATCCGCGCGGTGGACCGCTTCGAGCCGGAGCGCGGGCTGCGCTTCAGCACCTACGCCACCATCTGGATCCGGCAGTCCATCCTGCGGGGCATCGCCGAGCAGGGCCGCTCGGTGCGCATCCCGGTGCGCATGTTCCAGCACGTGAAGCGCTACCTGCGCGCGGAGCGCGAGCTGCGCGCCCGCCTGGGCCGGGAGCCCCGCACCGCCGAGGTCGCCGGCGAGCTGGGGGTCTCCGAGGCGCGTGCGCAGATGCTCGCGCGCCTGGTGACCGGCATCCGTTCGCTCGATCAGGACACCAGCCTGGACGCGCTGGAGCATCTGGTGGCCAGCGAGGCGACGGAGCCGCCTCCGACCGTGGAGGACCTGGTCGAGCTGCAGCTCGAGCACGAGCGCATTGACCGGCTGCTGCGGCGGCTCACGCTGGGCGAGGAGCAGATCCTGCGCATCCGCTACGGGTTCTTCGACGGCGTGGCGCACACCCTGGCCTACACGGGGGAGCGCTTCGGCATCTCGCGGGAGCGCGTGCGGCAGATCGAGGCGCGCGCGCTGGGCAAGCTGCGGCGATTCCTGGGCGTCGGCGCGCCGGAGCGCGCGGGGAGCCGCGCGGTGCACTAGCGGGGGCTGCCGCGGGAGACTCACTCCCGCGTCCCCGACCGCGGCGGAGGAAGGCCATGGCCACCGATCTGCAGGGCTACATCCGCAACTTCCCCGACTTCCCTCGCCGCGGGGTGGTGTTCAAGGACATCGCGCCGCTGCTCGGCAGCCCCGCCGCGCTGGGCCAGGCCATCCGCGAGCTCGCCGGCCAGCACGCGAGCAGCCCGGACGCGGTGGTCGCGATCGAGTCGCGGGGCTTCGTGTTCGGCACGGGCCTGGCGCTGCACTGGCAGGTGCCGCTGGTGCCGGCCCGCAAGTTCGGCAAGCTGCCCGGGCCCACCGTGCGCGAGGTCTACTCGCTGGAATACGGGGAGGACACGATGGAGATCCAGCGGGACGGGCTGCGCGAGGGGCAGACGGTGGTGGTGGTGGACGACCTCCTGGCGACCGGCGGCACGGCCGCGGCGACCGCGCGGCTGGTGGAGCAGCTGGGCGCGCGGGTCGCGCGCCTGCTCTTCGTGGTAGA
>JBBIHL010000116.1:0-8527 GCA_037447075.1 Candidatus Eiseniibacteriota bacterium
GATCGAAGGGGGCGCCGGTCTGATCCACCAGCCGGAACCCGGGGACGGGCAGGTCCTGGCGCGGATACTGCGGCGGAAGCGCCTCGATGTTGGCGGGGCCGAACGACACCTGCGCCAGGCGGACGGCGCGCTGGACGCGCGACGCCGCCCATCCCAGCTCGGCGGCGAGCAGCAGCGCGAGCGCCACCGCGAGCATCCGCCAGGGCGCTGCGCGCGCCAGCAGCCGTGCCCCGGCCCGCAGCTCGGCCCCGAAGGCCGCGGCCATCGCGACCAGGAACATCGCCGGCGCCAGCACCAGCAGCATCCAGCCGTGCGGCGCCGGCAGCCCGCCCGGCGCCGAGCCGAAGCAGGCGGACTGCGCGGCCGCCACCCACGAGTCGTCATCGGTCCCCGAAGGCAGGAAGGCCAGCCCCCACCACATCGCCAGCGCCACGCCCCAGGTGAGGAGCAGCATCGCCCCGACGGGGGCGTCGCGGCGGGCTTCCGCCAGCCGGGCCACGCCTCACCCCACCTTCCAGACGAAGGAGAGCATCTTCCAGTTGGTGAAGTAGTAGAGGACGAAGCACACGAAGAAGATCCCCACCAGTACCACCGTGCCCCGCACTCCCTGCGCGTGGACCGCCTCCACCTGCGGTCCGGCGTGCTGCTGGGGCGGCAGGCGCAGGACCCCCTGGGGGATCCCCGAGGCGCCGCCCTTGAGGTCGGCCTCGGTGAGCGGCCTGCCGAAGAACACGGTGGCGACCGCGATCGCGATGAACGAGAGCGCCCCCACCACCGCGGTGACCCCGCCGATGCCGAACACCACCTGCACCAGCTCGACCGCGGGGTTGATCTCCACCGGGAACGGCGCCCCGGCGAAGGAGGCGTCCCAGTGCCGCCGCGGCACCCCGAAGAAGCCCTGCATGATCATGCCCATCGCCATCACCGCGACGCCGAGGCCGAACAGGTAGGGCTGGACCTTGGCCAGCCCCCAGAACGCGACCCGCTTGCGGAAGATCAGCGGCAGCACGTAGTAGGTGAGCGCCATGAACGCGAGCGCGGTGCCGCCCACCACGGTGGAGTGGAAGTGCCCGGGCACCCGCATGGTGTTGTGGGCGATGATGTTGATCTGCTCGGTGCCGATGGTGACGCCGGTGATGCCGCCCATGAAGCCGAAGATGACCAGCGAGAGGAACATCCCCGAGAAGCCCGGGTCGCTCCACGGCGCCTTGCGCAGCCACTCGAACAGGCCGCCGGTGAGGCCGCGCAGCCGCTGTCCCAGCTCCACGCCCGCCGGCACGGTGAAGCCGTGGATCATGCTGGCGAGCACCGCCAGGTACATCGCGTAGCTGGTGTTCCAGATCTTCCACGCCGGCCCCAGGCCCGGGTCCACCAGCAGGTGGTGGGCCGAGGCCATGGAGATGAACAGGATGTAGAGCACGAAGGCCCAGCGGCTGATCTTCTCGTTCAGCACCACGCCGCCCACCGTGAGCCCGCCGAGCAGGTACCAGACCGAGACCATGGCCGCCACGTTGATCTGCTGCGAGGAGTGGCCCAGGCCCCACCAGACCATGCGGTAGACCTCGGGGTCTATGTTCCCCACGTTCATGGACCAGAGCCAGGTGGGGATGTAGGCCGCGGCGCCGTGGAGCAGCGTGATCACGGCGATGATCGCAGCGGTGAGCGCGCCGAAGGTGGTGAGCGGGATCGAGCCCGCGTAGGTGCGCTCGCGCCGGGCCACCACCAGCGCGGCGAAGAACAGGCTGGTGGCGATCAGCGCCCCGACCGCGAACAGGATCACCCCGAAGTAGTACCAGGGGTCGGCGCGCAGCGGCGGGTAGGAGGTGAACAGCACGTCGGCCCGGCCCGTCCACACCATCAGGTTCACCGTCACGGCGCCCACGACCATCAGGCCGAACCCCGCCCAGGCCAGCCGCGGCGCCGGCTGCCGGCAGTTGAGCAGCACGGGGCCGGCGAAATAGAGGATCGCCATCTCGAAGAAGATGATGAAGAAGATCAGCATGTTGAGGCCGTGGGCGGTGAGGAAGCGGTAGTACCACGGGGCGGGCAGCAGGTGGATGGCCTGCCAGCGGGTGAGCACCAGCCCGAGCGCCGCCAGCGCCCCGACCAGCATGCAGACCACCGCCACCACGGCGTTCACCTTGATCAGCGCTTCGGACGTCCGGTGCACCTTGAGCCCGGTGACCGGGCAGGTGCGGAACCGGTTGGCGAGAGATTGGATCGTCGCGCTCATGGCTCCTCCGGTCACTCCTGGACCAGGACCTTGCCCACCATCAGGTGATGGCCGATGCCGCAGAACTCGTTGCAGATGATGCGGAAGTCGCCCGACCGGCTGGGGGTGACGCGCAGGCCGTAGTCGTAGCCGGGCACCACCTGGAAGTTGAGGTTCACCGGGTAGAGGCTGAAGCCGTGGTTCACGTCCTGGGAGGAGAGGTGCAGGGTGTACTCGACGCCCTTCTTGAGCTGGAGCGCCGGGTACCACTGCCACATGCGTCCCAGCAGGTAGACCTCGGCGCCGGGCGGCGGGGCCACGACGGGAATGCCGCCCTCCTCGCCCACCTTGTAATCCTGGACGAAGCGCTCGACGCGCGCCGCGTAGTCGGCGGGCGCCACGCGGTGGCGGACCCCCGAGGGGTTCTGGCCGCCGCGGAAATGCCAGAGCGGCATCATGGCGAAGAGCACCAGGCACCACATGAAGGCGATGGTGACCCAGGCCTTCTCCTGCCGGTTGGCGGGGCGCCACCAGACCCCTTGCGGCGCGACGATCGCGGAATGGAACTCGTGTGCGGGCATGGGATCCCTCCCCGCGCCTACGGCAGCGGCGCCCGGGGCAGCGTCAGGATCTCGATCAGGCCCCAGATGGTGTAGAAGCCGAACATCACGAGCAGCCCCGCGATCAGCAGCAGGAACGGCCGATCGAACAGCCGCTGACCCAGGGGGACCTCGCGATTCTCCGTGCGCTCCGGCTCATGCTCCTGGTCCATCGCTCCCTCCTCGCCGGCGGCCGCGCCCGAGGGCGGCGTGCGGTGCGCCGGTCTCTTGGCGGGAGGAAGCGTGACAGGGGAGCCCGGCGCCGCATATGACGCCGGTCATATGGGGAGGCGGTTCGGGGCCGGGTGGGCGGAGGTGCCTAAGTGCTTTCCGCGGCAACCGCTAGTGGGCCGGCGGGGGGCCGGCCCGGGGCCGGGAAGCGTCGGCCGTCAGGCGGCCCGGCGCGGCGCGCGCGTCTCCAGCAGGAAGAACACGAACAGCGCCAGGAACCCGATGTCGGCGAGGCCGAAGACCGCGAACACGGCGTGCGGCAGCGTGCGCTGCTGGGTGTGGTAGAGGGAGACGGCGGCGTAGGCGGCCTTGTAGACCACGCCCATCCAGACGATGTCCACGTTCCGTTCCATGTTCCGCGCCACGAGCAGGTAGCCGAGCCCCTGCACCGCCACGAAGGCCGCGGCGGTCTGGAGGTAGGCGGTGGACTCCGGCATGCGGATCCCGAGCGCCGCGTAGATGGGCGCGTAGAGGAAGAGGAAGGCGATGCCCAGGATCAGGTCGTACCAGGCGGCGACGACGAACACGCCCTTGTAGAAGGATCGGCTCAACATGGCGGCCCCCTTGGCAGGGTGGTGAGGGGAATGCAACGGTGAGCGTGGGGATCCTGCGAACGACTCGCCCGCGTTCCGCGCCGGACGGCGGGCGCGCGGTGCCGCGTGGCGCCCGCGGGCCCGCCGCCTGCGCGCGGGCTACATCTTGCGCTCGTAGGTGATCGTCATCATCTTCATCTCTTTCCCGTCCGGGCCCGCGCCGAACATCTCGAAGGTGCGCTTGTTGTCGTCCAGGAACCTCGTGACCATGCGCCCCTTCGAGACCTTTCCCGTCATGGGATCGGGGTACTGCCAGGTCCAGTTGATGACCTTGCCGGTCTCGTCCGGCACGCCCTCGCTGGTCATGATGCCGGTGCCGAAGTTGTCGATCCACGTCCCGACGTACTTCTGGAGCACGTTGTCGTAGCCGGTGATCCCCATGCCGGTGAAGGGCCGGCCCATCATCTCGCCGCTGGCCTGCTCCTGGCAGAAGCGCCCTTCCATGAGCGTGGTGACCACGGACGTGGACTTGGTCTCCTGCTGGGGCTGCGAGGGATCCATGGTCCAGCTGACCGTGGTATTCCACTCGCCCGCCAGCTTCTTGAGCAGCTCGTGGCGAGGACCGGGCGCGGCCGCCTTCATCATCATCTCTTCCATCGCCTTCGCGTCCATGGGCGGCTGCGCGGTCGTGGCCGCGGCCTTGGGCTTGTCGCCGGAGACGGCGGGCTTGGCCTTGGTGTCGGCGTGGGCCAGCAGCGGGCCTGCCACCAGGCAGAGGGCTGCTGCGCCGAGGAAGGTCCGGGTGTTCATGGGATGTGTCCTTTCCTTGAGGGGGTCCGACTCGCTGCGGGGAGGGCGGGGACGTTACCAACCGCCGGCCGGGAGGGCAAGCGCCTCGCGCATCGGCCTCACCGCTCGCGGCTCGCCAGCACCAGCCGCCGCACCCAGACGCCCTCCCCTCCCTCCATGCCGGGGCCAGCGCCTGGCTGGGCACCCGCGCGTAGGGGCGCGCGCCGTCCTCCGAGGCGGCCGGGACCGCGGCCAGCGCCTTCCCAGCGAAGGCAGCGGCATCGAGCTGGACGCGCTACGGGCCCGTGGACCCACCCGGTTCGAGGTTTTGCAGAATCTTGTGAGGACCCGAGGGTTGGCGGGGTAGCTTCCTTCGGGTTGGGGGCGTATCTTCTGCGGGTCGCCATCACGCTCCCCGATTCACCGAGGATGGACTCGCAGTCCCCACCGGCTCCGTCCACTCGAGGATCGAACATTCCCGTGCGCCCGCTCTCCATTCCCGCCCTCCTCATCCTCCTGGCCGCGACCGGCTGCGCCTCCGGGCTCAACCGTCCCGTGGTCACCGCCGAGCCCGTGCCGGACGCCCGCGGGGTGCAGCGAGTGGACGTGGACCTCCACAGCTTCTACTTCGAGCCCAATCGCATCGTGGTGCGCAGCGGCCGGCCGGTGGAGCTGGTGCTCCACAACCGCTCGATCCTCGTGCCCCACAACCTCACCGTGGTGGATTCCACGCTGTCGCTCGATGGGAGCGTGTGGGGGTTCGGCACCCGTCGTCTCCGGTTCACCCCCGAACAGCCCGGTGAGTACCCGTTCTTCTGCCACGTGGACGGGCATTCCCGGAAAGGCATGAGGGGCACGCTGGTGGTGTTGCCGTGAGCGGCGCCCCCCGCCTGGTGGCGCTGGCCACCGCGGTGCCGCCCCACGTCGTCCGGCAGCAGGACGCCCGGAGGCTGGCGGCGCACCTCTTCGCCGGGATCCTCCACGAGGACAAGCGGCTGATCGAGGTCTTCGACCACGCGGAGATCGAGACGCGTCACACGTGCGTGCCGCTCGAGTGGCACGGGGTGGACCACAGCTTCCAGGAGAGGAACGACCTCTACGTGGAGCACGCCGTGCGCCTCGCCGCCGAAGCGACCCGGAAGGCCCTCGCGCGCGCCAAGCTCCTGCCTCGGGACGTTGACCATCTGGTGTTCGTCTCCTCGACGGGGCTCGCCACGCCGAGCGTGGACGCCCGTCTCGCCAACCAGCTCGGCTTCCGGGGCGACTTCCACCGTACGCCGATCTGGGGCCTGGGCTGCGCGGGGGGCGCGGTCGGACTGTCCCGGGCGCGCGATTTCGCGCTGGCGGACGCGTCGGCGCGCGTGCTGGTCATCGCGCTCGAGCTGTGCAGCCTCACCTTCCAGCGCAACGACGCCTCGAAGCGCAACCTGGTGGCCGCGTCGTTGTTCGGCGATGGGGCGGCGGCGGCGCTGGTGGCGGGCAGCGAGGCCGGGGGGTTCGAGCGCGATGGCCAGCGTCCGCTCGAGGTGCTCGCCACGCAGAGCACCCTGTGGAAGGACACGCTCGACGTCATGGGCTGGGAGGTGGACGGCCAGGGGCTTCACGTGGTGTTCTCGCGCGACATCCCCTCCATCGTGCGGGACAAGGTGCGCCACACCCTGAGCGCGTTCCTGGAGGCGAACGGCTTGCCGCTCGGCGCGCTCGACCATCTCGTCGCGCATCCGGGCGGCGTCAAGGTGCTGCGGGCCTACGAAGCGGCGCTGGGCGTGGCACCCGCGGCCTTCCGTCACGCCCGCGACGTGCTCCGCGACTACGGCAACATGTCGTCCCCCACCTGCCTGTTCGTCCTGGAGCGCTTCCTGGACTCGCACGAGATCGGCGCGGGGCAGACGGCCGTGGTGGCGGCGCTCGGGCCGGGGTTCTCGTCGGAGTACGTGCTGCTGCGCGGCTGCGGGCCATGAGCGGCGGGGCGGCCCCGCCCTCCCCGGGGCTGTCGTGGGCGCTGGCGGGGTTCCTGCTGATGGTCGTCGCCCAGCGCGCGGCCGAGCTCGCGCTTTCGGCCCGTCACGCGCGACGGGTTCGGGCGCGCGGCGCCCGGGAGCACGGGCGCGGCCATTTCCCGCTGCTGGTGCTGGTCCACGTCCTGTTTCCCTCGAGCCTGGCGGCCGAGGTGCTGTGGCTCGGCGCCCGGCCCGGCCCGCTGTGGCCGTTGTGGGCGGCGCTGTGGCTGGGGGCGCAGGCGCTCCGCTACGCCGCCATCCGGGCCCTGGGCGAGCGCTGGAACGTCCGCATCTGGGTGGTCCCCGGGGCGCCGCTGGTGAAGCGGGGCCCGTACCGTTTCCTCCGCCACCCCAACTACGTCGCCGTGGGGGTGGAGCTGCTGGCGGCCCCCCTGCTCTTCGGCGCGTGGCGCACCGCGCTGGCGATCTCGACCCTCAACGGGCTCGCGCTGGGGGTGCGCATCCGCGCCGAGGAGCGTGCCCTGCGGGAAGCGGCCGCGGAATCCGGGGCGCGGGTCTAGCTGGACCTCCGAGCAGGGAGGGCCAAGGGTCATTTGCGCGCGGGGCCCCTGCCGACCGGGGCCGCGGCGCGGCGCGTCCGACCGGCGCCCGTCGCAGCCGCCGTCGCGTCACGGGGGCTGGCGGGCCGGGTGTCCCGGGGCTATGCTGCGTTCCGCGGGCGCTTCACGGCCCAGCCGGCGCCCGGGAGGCTTCCATGGGCTACACTGCCCGTCGCGTGGACTACTACTACACCACCGTGAGCGGCGAGCCCGGTGGCGCCTACGAGCTGCTCACCCACCTGGCCAAGCAGGGCGTCAACTTCCTGGCGCTGACCTCGGTGCCGCTCGGCCCCGACACCCTCCAGCTCACCATCTTCCCGCAGGACCCCCTCAAGCTGCAGAGCGCGGCCCGCAGCGCGGGACTCGCGATCAACGGCCCGCACTATGCGGTCCTGGTGCAGGGTGACGACGAGGTCGGCGCGGTGGCCCGCATCCTCGAGCGGCTGCGGAGCGCGGGGGTCCAGCCCTACGCCTCGAGCGGCGTCTCCGACGGGCGGGGAGGCTTCGGCCACGTGCTCTACTTGAGGGCCGAGGACGCCGACCGGGCCGTGCGCGTGCTCACGGGCTGACCGCCGCCCATGCAGGACAAGGTCGTGGTCATCACCGGGGCCAGCAGCGGCATCGGGGCCGCGCTGGCCGAGCTGGTGGGGCGCAAGGGGGCCAGGCCGGTGCTCGCCGCCCGGCGGGAGCCGAAGCTGCGCGAGGTGGCCGCGCGCTCCGGCCTGCACGCCCTGCCCGTGGTGGCCGACGTCACCCGCCGCGAGCAGGTGCAGGCCGTGCTGGAGGCCGCGCTCGCGCGGTTCGGGCAGGTGGACGTCTGGGTCAACAACGCCGGCCGCGGCATCACGCGGCCCGTCTCCCAGCTCACCGACCAGGACTTCGACGAGATGATGCGCGTCAACGTGAAGTCCGCCCTCTACGGCATGCAGGTGGTGCTGCCGCACTTCAAGGCGCGCGGGCGCGGGCACATCATCAACGTCTCCTCGATGCTGGGCCGGGTGCCCTTCGTCATGGTGCGCTCCGCCTACAACGCCGCCAAGCATGCCCTCAACGCGCTGACCGCCAACCTGCGCATGGAGCTGCGCGAGCAGCACCCCGGCATCCAGGTTTCCACCGTGCTGCCCGGGGTGGTGGCGACCGAGTTCGGCGTCAACGCCCTGGGCGGCGGGGTGGACTCGCGCACCCTGCCCTTCGCGCAGCCTGCCGCGGAGGTGGCCGAGGTGATCGCGGACCTCATCGTCCACCCGCGCGCCGAGACCTACACGCGGCCGGGGCTGCGCGACCAGGTGGCCGCCTACTACGCCGCCGAGGACCTGGCGGCCGTGGAGGCGCAGCCGCCGTTCGCCGCGGCGCCGGGAAGTCGGTAGGCGGCGGCCGGGCGGCGAGCGCGGACTCGCCCTCCCGATCCGGCGTAGGGGGCCAAGATGCCCGCTATCCAGCCGCTGGAGTAGGGTTCGGTCATGAGCTTCCTACCCGCGGTTGTCCGGGCCCAGTACCGTGGCGGTCACCGGATCCGGGTGATCTTCAACGATGGGGCCGAGGGCACGATTAGCTTCCGTCGCTGGCTGAAGGGCCCGGTGTTCGAGCCCCTCAAGGACGTGGA
>JBBIHL010000117.1:0-8519 GCA_037447075.1 Candidatus Eiseniibacteriota bacterium
AGGATCGCTGCGAATATCGCGAAACGCGTCGACGAACTGGCGAAGTTGGGCTAGCTAGCGCCTCGCCACCGGGATCACCAGCTTGAGCGCGCTGAGGGCGGGCGAGACGCTCACCACCTTGACGTCCACCAGGCCCGCCCGGAGCGCCGCGGCCCGCACGTCATCCTCGCGCAGCTCCGGGTTCCCCTTGGGCCACACCACCCAGAGGGCGCCGTTCGGCTGGAGCGAGCGGCGCAGCGTCCGCAGCCGGGCCAGCTCCCGCGGCGCGCGCGCGCCCAGGAAGATCAGGTCGCTCCCCGCTGGCGGCCTGCCGCTGGCGACCGGCCCGCAGCGGGCCTCGAGCTGCGCCCGGAGGCCTTCCCCCACGGCGCCCACGGTGCCGCCGTCGAATCCCACGGTCAGCCGTCCCGCACGCGCTTCCAGCCGCTTCACCCGGCGGAACGGGATCGCCAGCTGGAAGTCCCCGCGGAAGACCAGCGCGTCGGACTCGGGCAGCGCCGTGCCGGCCGAACTCCTGCCCTGGAAGCGCGCCCGGCACGCGGCCTCCTGCCCCATCGGCTACGACTCCGCCACGCGCGTGAAGCGCGTGGGCTCCTCGTAGAGCTCCTCCTCGTTCAGGTGGCGCCGGATGAACTCGTAGAGCGCCCGGGAGGAGGTCAGCCGGGTCTTGATGAGCCGGTCGCTCACCATGCGGAACGACAGGCTGCCGTCCCCCGCGAACTCGTAGCGGAAGAAGATGTGCTTCTCGTGCTCGCCCGTCCCGGCCGGAACCTCCTGGACGTCCAGGAAGGCGACGCCGCCCACGGTCACTGCGTAGATCCGGAAGCGTCCGGGGTCCTGGTCCTGGGATTCCCGTAGCTCGGCGTAGCCCTGCCGGTCGTCGAACTTGAGAATGAGCAGCCGGTCCGCCGCCTCATCGTCCCCCTCGCCTTTCCATTGACCGAAGAGCCGCGCGTCGAGCGGACCGCTGGGCGCGGCCGCCAGGGGCACTTCCGACTCGTAGCAGCCGGCCAGCAGCCATGCCGCCGCCAGCACGAAAGCCGCGTGAAGACCGGTCTTCATGACTTGGGTCCTCCTCTCCGCTTGCCCAAGAAGTAGACGTTCACGGCAACGAGGACGAGCGCCCCGGCCACCGTCACGACCCAGGCCGCCGTGTCCATTCCTACCCCACCACCACCCGGCGCAGCCGCAGGGAATTGCTCACCACCGAGACAGACGAGAAGGCCATGGCCAGGGAGGCGAGCATGGGATTGAGCGTGCCATCCCAGCCGCCGAGGGGCCCCACCGGCCCCCCGGGCCGCAGCCAAAGGTAGAGCAGGCCGCACGCCGCCGGGATGCCGAGCAGGTTGTAGATGAACGCCCAGAACAGGTTCTGCCTGATGACGGCGAGGGTGCGGCCCGCCAGCCGAAGCGCCGCCGGGACGGCGAGGACGTCCCCGCGGACCACGGTCACGTCCGAGGCTTCCTTCGCGATGTCGGTGCCCGCGCCCATCGCGATGCCCAGATCGGCCTGGGCCAGGGCCGGGGCGTCGTTGATGCCGTCTCCCGCCATCGCCACCCGCCGGCCCCGTCCCTGCATCTCGGCGACCGTGCGCGCCTTGTCGGCCGGAAGCACCGGCGCCGCGACGTGCTCGATGCCGGCCTGCGCCGCCACCGCGCGCGCGGTGCGTTCGTTGTCGCCGCTCACCAGCCACACGTCCAGGCCGCGCCGGCGCAGCGCCGCCACCGCCTCCGCGGCGTCGGGCTTGAGCGCGTCCCCCACCGCGACCAGGCCCAGCACGCGGCCCCCGCGGGATACCCCGACCACCGTCTTGCCCTGCCCCTCCAGCGCTCGCGCCGGGGCCGCGAGGGCCGCGGCCTCGTCCCCGTTGCGCTCCAGCCACTCGAGCCGCCCCGCCCGCACCGGCTGCCCGTCGAGCAAGGCGAGCACGCCTTCGCCGGGAAGCGCGGCGAAGTCCTCCGGGGCCGGCACCGCAATGCCGGCTGCCCGTGCCGCCTCGACCACCGCGGTGGCCACGGGATGCTCCGAGAGGGATTCGACCGCCGCCGCCGCCTCGAGCAGCTCCTCCCGCGTCACCCCCCCGGCCGGGAGCAGGTCGGTCACCTGCGCCCTGCCGCGGGTGAGCGTGCCGGTCTTGTCGAAGATCACGGTGTCGATCCCGTGGGCGGCCTCGAGCGCCTCGCCGCCGCGGATCAGGATCCCCCGCTCGGCCCCGCGGCCGATCCCCACCACCAGCGCCGTGGGGGTGGCCAGGCCGAGCGCGCACGGGCAGGCGATGATCAGCACCGCGACCGTGCGCAGCAAGGCGTGCGTGAGGCGCGGCGCCGGACCGAGATCGAACCACAGCACAAAGGTCACGATGGCGACGCTCAGCACCACGGGCACGAACACGCCCGCCACGCGGTCGGCGAGGCGGGCCACCGGGGCCTTGGAGCCCTGCGCCTCCTGGACCAGCCGCACGATCTGCATGAGCATGGAGTCGGCGCCCAGGCGTTCGGCGCGGACCTCGAGGGCGCCGGTCCGGTTGACCGTGCCGCCGACCACGCGGTCGCCGCCCGCCACCTCGACCGGCATGGACTCGCCGGTCACCAGCGAGGCGTCCACGCTCGAGCGCCCTTCCACCACGGCTCCATCCACCGGGATCTTCTCGCCGGGACGCACCTGCACGTGGTCGCCCACCACCACCTGATCGAGCGGCAGCTCCACCCACTCCCCGCCGCGCTCCACCCGGGCGGTACGGGGACGCAGGTCGAGCAGGCGGCGCAAGGCGCGCGAGGTGCGACCGCGCGCGCGCGCCTCGAGCCAGCGGCCGAGCAGGATGAGCGTCACGATGACGACGGAGGTATCGAAGTAGGCGTGCGGCGGCTCGCCGGCGGCGGCCAGGCGGCCGGGCGCCAGCGTGGCGACCAGCGAATAGCCGTAGGCGGCGAGCGTGCCCAGCCCCACCAGCAGGTTCATGTCGGCCTGACGCCGGCGCAGGGCACGCGCCGCCCCGCTCACGAAGGGCCACCCGGCCCAGAACTGCACGGGGGTGGCGAGGACCAGCTGCACCCAACGCTGGGCGGCAGCCGGGATCGTCGAGAGCGGCGGGAGCATGCCGAACATGCCGAGCAGCGCCACGGGCGCTCCGAACGCGGCCGCCGCGACCAGGCGCCCGCGCAGGGCACGATGCTCGCGCTCCCGCTCTCGCGCCTCCTCGTCCTCGGCCGCCGCGCTCACCGGGGCGGCCCCGTAGCCGGCCTCGGCCACCGCGCGGGTCAATTGCTCGACCGCCGGGCCATCGGCTCCCAGCTGCACCTGCGCGCGCTCGGTCGCCAGGTTCACCCGCGCCGCGCGCACGCCGGGCACCGAAGCCAGCGCGTTCTCCACCGCGGAGACGCACGAGGCGCAGTGCATGCCTCGGATGGTCAGCTCCAGGGTCCTGTCGGAGGCGCTCATGTTCGGGTCCAGGCGCAGGGCCACGCCAAGTTTGGATGCCGGGGGACGCCGGGCCGGACGCGGCCACGCCCCAGGGTAGCACGCGGCGTCAGTAGTTCCCCATCGGTGTGCACCGACCCCGAGGGATGAAGCCGGGTGCCGGTCTCCGCGGACCGGCGTAGACTGCCCGGCGGCGTCGGGAACGAGGTCGGCTTTGCCTTGGTGCCACGAGCCCGTTCAGTAGTTGGACCCGGAGTCCTGCGGGCACCCCGAACTGTGTCCAGCGGCCGGGAGGCCGTGGAGCACGACTAGTAGACTCCGACGACGAGGACTCCTCCCGCCGCCCGCCTGAGGAGGTCCCATGGAAGTCCTGCATCCGCGCTGCGCCGGACTCGATGTCCACAAGGACTCGGTGGTGGCGGCGGTCCGCTGCGTATCGCCTCCCACGCATCACGAAGTTCGCAGCTTCGCGACGACCACGCAGGGCCTGCTGGCGCTCGCCGAGTGGCTCACGTCGCACGGCTGTACCCATGCCGCCATGGAGGCGACGGGGGTCTACTGGAAACCGGTGTGGCATCTGCTGGAGGGGCGACTCGAACTGGTGCTCGCCAATGCCCAGCACATCCGCAACGTCCCCGGCCGCAAGACCGACGTCGCCGACGCGGCCTGGATCGCCGATCTGCTCGCCCACGGCCTGATCCGCGGCAGCTTCGTACCGCCGGCCGCGATCCAGGAACTGCGGGACCTGACGCGTACCCGCAAGCAGCTGGTCCGGGAGATCTCGCAGCACTCGCTGCGTATCCAGAAAGTGCTCGAAGACGCCAACCTCAAGCTCGGCAGCGTCCTGTCCGATGTGCTCGGCCAGAGCGGCCGGGCGATGCTGGCCGCCCTCATCGCCGGGGAAGAAGACCCTGAGCGACTCGCCGCGCTGGCGCTGGGGACCGCCCGCCGCAAGCAGGCCGCGTTGGTCGAGGCCCTGCGCGGCCGCGTCACACCCCATCACCGGGCCATGCTCCAACTCCACCTCGGGCTCGTCGCTGCCCTCGAGGCGGCCCTGCGCACGATCGACCATCGCGTGGGAAAAGCCCTGGAGCCGATCCGAGCGAGCGCCCAGCTGCTGACGACGATGCACGGGGCCAGTGACCTGGTGGCCAACGTCATCGTGGCGGAGATCGGCATTGACATGACTCGCTTCCCCAGCAGCGGCCACCTCCTCTCGTGGGCCGGGATGTGCCCGCGCCACGACGAGAGCGCCGGCAAGCGACGCTCCACCCGCCTGCGCAAGGCGGCCCCCTGGCTCAAGACCACGCTCGTCACCGCCGCGTGGGCCGCGGTGCGCGTCAAGGACAGCTACTTCCACGCCCAGTTCCTCCGCATCAAGGCCCGTCGCGGCGCCAAGAAGGCCATCCTGGCCGTCGCCGCCTCCATGCTCACCGCCGCCTACTTCATGCTCCGCGACCGCGTCGCCGACCACGACCTCGGCGCCGACCACTTCGACCGCCGCGATCGCTCCAAGGTCATTCACCGACTCGTCCACCGCCTCCGCGACCTCGGCTGCCAGGTCACCGTCAAACCCCAGGCCGCTTGAACTCGATCTCCGGCAGGCACTCATGGCTTCCTAGTAGAGGCCCCCGATGCTTCCGATCCCCCGCGTGCCGCGCTCGAAGAACACCTCCGGCAGGTCCTTGACCTGCAGGCGGAAGTAGTACTCGCTCTCCCCGCCCGTGAACCGCCGCGAGAGCCGTGCCTCCCAGCAATGCAGGTTCCGCACCAGCGTGTACTCCTGCGAATCGAACTGGCCCAGGGTGATGTTGTAGGAGCTGGTGTAGTCCACGTGCCAGCCCGGCGAGAGGTTGAGCCGGGCCACCAGATTGCCCCGCTGGTTGCTGCTCCACGCCTCGTTGGCCAGGCGCCCGGCCGCGTAGGAATAGGAGAGTCCCACCGACCAGGGCAAGGCGAACGGGGAGGGTGTCCCCGCGCCCGGTGCGCCCAGGGGCAGCTCGGGGAAGCTCGTTCCCGCCCCCCCACCGCCCGCCAGGTTGATCCCGGCGTTGAGGCTCAGGTTGCGCACCGGATGGGCGCGGTAGACGTCGTGCACCCAGGAGGCGTCCCCGTAGAACAGGTTGCCCGGCTGCAGCCGGATGGTCGAGGAGAGCTGGGAGAGCGGCTTCGCCTGCCCCTGCTTGCGGTAGAGGAAGTTGTAGGAGCCCGCCACGGCCCAGGACAGCAGGTTGTCCAGCCGGACCTCCTCGCCCCGGCGGCGCAGCTTGAGCTGTAGGCGCTGGTCGAGGCCGAAGCTCAAGCGCTGGTTCTCCGCCCCCGCGATGCCGATCCCGGCGAAGCCCTCGAACCGCTGCCGGCCATCGGGGAGCCGCAGCCCCGGGAAGTCCGGGCTGTAGCTCAAGGAGGCGGACGGGAAGACGACGTGGCGGATGCCCTGGACCGGCCCGAGGCGGCGCCGCAACGTGCCGTAGAACGTGGTGCTGGTCGAGAGGTTGGCGCTCCACACCCCGGCCGGAACCACCTTGCGCCCGGTCACGTCCCGGTCGAAGACCACGCCGGAGCCGCTCACGCCCGGGACGAAGTTGAGCCACCCGAACAGACGCCGCGAGTCGGAGAGGCTCAGGTCGCCGCGCGCCCCGCGCCGCGTCTTGTCGCCCTGCGCGAGCGTGCCGAGGGTGTCGCTCACGAAGGCGCGCCGCTCGTGGTAGTCCACGTAGGTGCCGCTCATCCCCAGGTAGAGGGTCTCGAGCGCGCGGGAGACCGCCGAGCCCTTGAGGAAGGGCAGCGAGCCGATGGTCCGCGTGGGGAAGAGCACCGAGACCCGCGGCAGGGTCTGGGTGAGGTTGGGAAGCGACGCGTTCGTGCCGGGGGCGGGCGGCGGCACCACGACCAGCGACTGGTCGGCGTCAAGATCCTGGCGCCGCTCCCCCGAGAGGTTGACGGAGGCCCAGTCGGCCCGGTGCGCCAGCGCGAGGCTGGAGACCAGGAAGCGGTTGAGCCGCTGGCTCAGCGGCCGCCCGTAGTCCGAGGTGCGGGCATAGTCGCGGCTCGACACGAAGTTCCCCTGGGCAGTCACCGAGGTGCGGTCGGAAAGCGTCTGCGAGTGGCTGGCCTGGAAGTCCCACTGCTCGCTCCGGGTGAGCTCGCTGCGGGCGAAGCTGCCCTTGAAGCGCCCGTCCAGCACGTAGAGCAGCTTGTAGAGGCTCTCCAGGTACAGCACCCAGGAGGGGTCGGCCTGGTAGTAGTCGCCCGAGAGCGTGAAGTCCATGTAGTCGTTCGGGGCCCAGTAGTAGCCCACGTTCCGCACGAACCCCCCCGTGTTGCGCCCGTAGCCGATCTCCACCTGCGGCAGCAGGAGCCCGGAGTGCCGCCCCGGCTTGATGGGGAAGATGTAGAAGGGCAGGGCGAAGAGCGGCACGTTGCGCACGTAGAAGACCACGGGCTTCGCCACCAGCTTGTCCTTGAGATAGACCTTCATCCAGTGTGACTGGAAGCGATAGTGAGGGCGATCCAGGCTGCAGGTCGTATAGCGGCCGTTCAGCACCTCGAGCACGTCGTCCCCCGCCTTCCGGATGCGCTCGCCGTTGTAGATGCCGCGCTCGTAGGTGGTGCGCGCGTCGAAGATCGTGCCGGTGCGCGTGCCCAGGTCGTAGGTCATCGTGGCCCCCGTGACCAGGTCGCCGCGGTCCATGAGCTGCGGCTTGCCGCTGGCCACCAGGCTCTCCTCCTCCGAGTCGAACTCCACGCGGGCCGAGTTGAGCTCGAGCTCGCGGTAGGCCAGGTGCGCCTTGCCGTCGAGCACGATGCGGTTCTGGGGCACGCGGTACTCGATGCGCAGGGCGTCGTAGCGCACCACCTCCAGCTGGGCGGCGGCGGTGTCGCCCACGTCCACCGCGAGCTGGTACTCGCCCCGCGCCCCGCCCTGCACGACCGCGCGGTCGAGCTTGCCGCCCTGGAAGTAGATGGTGATCGAGTCGCCGTCGGCGCGATTGCGCTCCGGCGTCTTCCCGGCAGCGGCCACCGCCTGGTAGTCGTTGCGAGCCTGGCCGGTGGCGACGACGCTGTCGATGCGGTCGCGCCCGAAGTGGACGTCGATCACGCTGCCGGCCAGCCGGCTGCGCTCGCCCACCGTGGCGGGCCGGGCGCCGGCGTAGTCCACCACGGCGCTGCGGCGCACCGTCAGCCGGCGCAGCGTCCGCTGCTCGGTGAAGACCTCGATGGTGTCGCCGCTCACCGTGGTCTCCTGATCCCAGGCGCGCGGACTGCCGAGCAGGAAACCCCGCTGCGAGCGGTCGTCGAACACGGCGCGGTCGGCGCGCGCCTGCAGCGTGTCGCGCACCATCCGCACGGAATCGGTGGCCTCCGCCACCCGGGTCTCGGTGTTGAGTCGCAGCCGCCGGGCGAAGACGTGGGTCTCCCGCCGCTCGCGGTCGCGGGAGATCAGCTCCGGCTCGCCGCCCGCCACCGCCCACTTGCTCACGCGGTCGTAGTCCATGAAGCGCGAGCGGACGACCAGGCCGCTGTCCACCCCGGCCGAGTCCGCCGCCACCCCCACCACCCGGCCGCGCGCGCGCACCTGCTGCGCGTCGCGCAGGTAGACCAGGGTGTCGGCGGTGAGCCGCTGGGTCTTGTCCGCCCCGCTCACCGAGCCCACCAGCTCCGCGCGGGCGTTCTTGCGGTCGTAGGTGCCGCGCTCGCCGCTCAAGGTCCCGTCGCGGTCCCGGATCAGCACGCGGCTCCACAGCAGCGCGACGTCGCGCGCCTCGTCGTAGGAGGCGTGGTCGCAGGTGATCGTGGTGGTGCTGTCCACGATCACCACGCGCTCGTCGAGGAAGAAGGTGCTCTGGGCGCGCAGGTAGCGCCCCTGGTCCGCGGTGATCACCGTGCGGTCGCGCGCGAGGCGGACGCCGCCGCTCAGGTAGATGACGTCGCCGGCGGGCCCGCGCTCCACCCGCATGTTGCCGGCCTCCATGCGCACCGGGGACTCCTGGGCCCGAGCGCCCGGCGCGGCGCCGGCAAGGCACAGCAGGACGGCGAGCGCGGCGAGCCTCCCGCTGCGCGCCCGCCCCGGGCCACTCGCCCCCGGGAGGCCGTCGCG
>JBBIHL010000118.1:0-8499 GCA_037447075.1 Candidatus Eiseniibacteriota bacterium
GCTGCGGCGCTTCGCCCCCGAGGTCGCCCACCTGCACACGGCGCACGCCCACGCCCTCGGCGTGCTGGCCGCGCGCGGGGCGGGAGTGCCGGCGGTGGTGGTCTCGCGGCGGGTGGACTTCGACGTGGCCACGCACCCGCTTTCCACCGTGAAGTACCGCCTGCCGGTGGACCGCTACCTGTGCATCAGTCAGGGCGTGGCCAGCGTCCTGCGCCGCGCGGGGGTGCCGGCGGCCCGGCTGGCCGTGGTGCGCAGCGGCGTGGACCTGTCGCAGCCGGCGGGGCCCGGGGCGGACCTGCGCGTTCTGCTGGGCTTGCCGCCCGACGCCCCCGTGGTGGGGACGGTGGCCGCGCTCGCGCCCCACAAGGACCACGCCAACCTGCTCCGGGCGGCCGCCCGGGTGACCCGGCAGCGCCCCGAGGTCTGCTTCGCCTGGGTGGGGGAGGGCGAATGCCGTCCGGCGCTGGAGCGGCTGCGCGCCGAGCTGGGATTGGACCGGGCCGTGCGCCTGCTGGGCTTCCGCGCCGATGCGCGGGCGCTGCTCGCCCAGTTCACCGTCTTCGCGCTGGGCAGCTACCTGGAAGGACTGTGCACCTCGCTGCTGGATGCGCAGGCCCTGGGCGTGCCGATCGTCGCCACCGCGGTGGGCGGGGTCCCCGAGGTGGTGAGTCATGGCGAGACCGGGGTCCTGGTCCCCGCTCGCGACCCCGACGCGCTGGCGGCCGCGATCCTGGGGTTGCTCGGCGACGCGCCTCGCCGCCAGCGGTTGCGCGAGGCGGGGCGGGCGGCGGTGCGGGGCTTCGATGTCGCCTCCACCGTGGCCGAGACCGAGGGCGTCTACCGCGAGATCCTGGCCGCTCGTCCCCGGCGGTAGGCCCGCGCGGTCCGGCGCGCCGAGGCGCGGAGCCGCCGTCCGCGCGCCGACGGGGCCTGATGCGAACGTGGAGGCCCGGAACGGCTCTTGCACCGCCGCGGGCGGGCTTTCTTGACCGTCGTCGAAGGCGGGGTGTAGCTTGGCCGGGGAATCACGAACGGGGGATACGGTTGAACCTGCTGCAGCAGATCGCACTCTGGGTGGTGCCGCTCGGCATGGTCATCTTCTTCCACGAGCTGGGGCACTTCGTGGGGGCCAAGCGACGCGGCGTCAAGGTGTTGCGATTCTCGCTGGGCTTCGGTCCGCGCCTGTGGGGCTGGCAGGCCGGCGACACGGAGTATCGCCTCTCGTGGATCCCCTTCGGCGGATACGTCCAGATGGCCGGGGACAGCCCCAGCCCCGACGGCATGCCCCAGGGGCGCGAGCACTTCCTGTCCCACCCCTGGCCCGGGCGGGCCCTGATCGCCCTCGCCGGACCGGCGGCCAATTTCATCGTCGCTTTCTTCTCGCTCCTGGCGGTCGGTCTCTGGGGGGTCCGCATCCCCGACCGCCCGGCCCGTCTCGGTCCGGTGCCCGACACCAGCGCCACCTTCGCGGCCGGCTTCCGCACCGGCGATCGCATCCTGCGCGTCAACGGCACCGAGGTGCGCAGCTGGTATCGCATGGGGACCGTGGTGGAGGAGCTGGGCGAGAAGGTCACGTTGCGGTTCGACCTGGAGCGCGACGGCGCTGCCCGCTCGGTCGAGGTGGCTCCCGAGCAGCGCGGCCGCGTCTTCGCCTCCTTCCTTCCGCCGCCGGTCGAGCCGCGGGTGGCCGAGGTCCGGCCGGGCACGCCGGCCTACACCGCGGGCCTGCAGCGGGACGACCTCATCCGGGCGGTGGACGGCCAGCCCGTGCACTCCTTCAACGAGCTGCCCGGGCTGATCGGCGGGAAGGGCGGGCAGAAGATCCGGCTTCGCGTGCTCCGGGAAGGCCGGGAGTTCACACTCGAGGTGGTGGCGGTGAGCCAGAGCGGCAACCGCAAGGCCAAGGACGCCATGATCGGCATCGTCGCCCCGGTGGACCGGTACTACGTGGAGCGCTACGGGCTGCTGCGCTCGGCCTTGCTGGCCTGGAGCAGCGCGCTGAACATGACGGCGCGCTCGTTCGAGAGCATGTGGCTGCTGCTGCGCCGGCCCGCCGACTACTACCGCCATCTCGGCGGCCCCATGCTCATCGCCCAGGTGCTGGCCGACGACGCCCGGCGCGGGCTCGACAACTTCCTGCAGACCTTCGCCTTCATCAACATCGCCATCATGTCCTTCAACCTGCTCCCCATCCCCATCCTGGACGGGGGCCATCTCACGCTGGCCCTCCTCGAGGCGGCGCGCCGGAGGGCGCTCTCGATGCGCGGGTATCTGCGCTTTCAGAAGGTGGGCCTGGCGGTGATCGGCGCGCTGCTGATCCTGATCCTGGTCAACGACCCGCTGCGGGAAATCCAGCGCCAGATCTCGATCAAGCGTGGCCCCCAGCACGAGCAGGTTGCGCCCCAGCCCCGCTAGTCGGGCTCGCGGGATCGCGCTGGCGGCGGTGCTGTGCCTCGCGGCCGCGGCGCCGGGGCGCGCCCAGGACGAGCTGCTCAACGAGCTCAAGGCCGTGAACTCGGTGCGGCTGGTGGGCGCCCGCTCGGTGGGCCAGCGGGAGATCCGCAAGCTGCTCAAGACCCGGGCGGAGGCGTTCTGGCCGTGGAGCCGCGCCCCCGCGCTGCGGCTGGACTTCCTGCGCGCCGACACCGCCGCCATCGCGCTGCTCTACCGGCATCGCGGCTTCCTGGAGGCGCGGGCCGACTACAGCGTCTCGACCAGCCGGCGCCGCGACCAGGTGGACGTGACCTTCCACATCCACGAGGGGCAGCGGTCCCGCATCGCGTCGGTGGCGCTCGAGGGCGCCGATCACCTGGCCGTGGAGCCGCTCTTGAAGAAGCTGTGGGCGCGGCGTGGCCGGCCCTTCGACCCCGCCTTCCTGCAGCTGGACACCTTGCTGATCTCGGCGGCCTTCCAGGAAGCAGGCTTCCGTCCCCACACCCGCGCGGTCTTCACTCGCGAGGACGGGAGCGTGCACGTCCGCTACCAGGTGATCGAGGGCCCCCGCTACCGCTTCGGCGACACCTACGTCTCGGGACTGGTGCGGGTGCGCGAGTACCTGGTGCGGCGCGAGCTCCTGCTGCCCCGCGGCGAGACCTACCGGGCCTCGCGCGTGCAGCAGAGCGCCGAGCGTCTCTACGACAGCGGGCTGTTCGACCGGGTCCAGATCTCCTCGATCCCGGACTCGACCACCCGGTCCGTGTTCTTCGACGTGCTGGTGCACGAGCGCCGCCCGCGGTGGATCGACGCCGGCCTGGGCACCGGCACCACGGAGCGCTTCCGCTTCACCGCCAGCTGGGGCCACCGCAACCTCAACCTTCGCGGCCTGCAGGGCGCGCTCAGCTACCTGCTCGCGCTCGACGGGGAGGGCCGCTTCCTCCTGTCGCGGCCCGAGGCGGCGCTGCTCTCGCCCTGGTTGCTGGGCCTCCGGGTGCCGGCGCGCCTGTCGGCCTACTACGAGGAGAAGGACGACCGCACCGACACGCTCTGGGTGCTCAACCAGCGGACCCAGGGCGTGGCGCTCGAGCTGCGGCGCGACCTCAACCGGCTGACCAAGCTCCTGCTCACCCAGAACAACTCCTTCGTCAGGCAGAGCCTGCACTTCCACGCGGAGGCCGACTCGGCGACCCGGGACTCCGCGCGGCGGTCCGCGCCGACCCGCTACCGCACGCACCGACTCCAGCTGACCCTGGACCGCGACACCCGCAACCACCCCCTCCTCCCCACCCGGGGTTGGCGCCAGAACGTGACCTCGCAGATCGCCGGGGGCCCGCTCAAGGGGCAGAGCAGCTTCCACAAGCACCTGGCCGAGATCCGGTGGTTCAGGCCGCTCCGGGGCGAGGTGGTCCTCGCCACCCGGCTGCGGGGAGGCATCATCCGACCCTTCGGGGAGTCACGCTTCTCGCCGGACATCGCCGCGGACCAGGAGGTGCGCCGGGTGCCGGTGGAGGACCTCTTCCGCCTGGGCGGAGCTTCGTCCATCCGCGGGTTCGAGGAGAACGACATCACGGCCGGCGGCCCCGGCGGGCTGGCCATGCTGCTGGGCAACGCCGAGGTGCGCTTCCCGATCTGGCGGCTGCTCCACGGGGAGGGCTACGTGGACGCCGGGAATGTGTGGGCCCGCCCGGAGTATGTGGATATGAGCGATTTCCGCCCGCTGGTGTCGGACCGGCGGCTCTCCGACCAGGACGTGCGCTTGGTGGCGGGAGTGGGAGTGAGCCTCCAGCTCCCGGTGGGGGCGCTGCGCTCGGACTGGACCTGGGCGCTGCGCCATCCGCCCGGGGCGGATCGCATCGTGGGACGATGGCAATTCGCCATCGGCCCCTTGTTCTGAGGCGACGGCGACGTGAGCGACCAACGGTTCCTGCCGCCCGAAGGCGAGGCGCCCGGCACGCCCCGTGAGGCCGGCGGGCCGGCCCCTGCCGCGCACCACCTGGCCGAAGATCTGCGGCACGAGATCGAGGAGATCGTGGAGCACGTGCCGCGCCCGGTGCGCTGGACGGTGCGCAAGCTCGCGCTCATCGTGGGGCTCGCGCTGCTGGCCGCGGTGGTGCTGGGGGTGGTCACCCTGGCGCTCTACGTGGCCAATCGCACCCAGTGGGCGGCGCAGGAGCTCGCCTTGATCGTCAACCGCACCCTGGCGGCGCGCAGCGACTTGAGGCTCGAGCTCCGGGACATCAAGGGCAACGTGGCCACCGGGGTGCGACTGATCGAGCCCCGCCTGGTCTTCCGCCAGGGCGGGGGGGTCCCGGTGCTCGAGGCGCACGAGATCCGCCTCGCCTACTCGCCCTTGACCCTGCTGCGCGCCCGCAAGGGTCCCATCCAGGTCACCATCGAGCGGCCGGAGGTGCGCATCGAGCGCGGCCCCGACGGCCGGCTGCGGCTGCCACGCTGGGAGACGGGAGGGCGCGCCGGGCGCCCGGGCGCCGGCGACTGGCAGTTGCGCGTGCGGGACGGCACGGCCTGGATCGGCGGCGAGACCTGGTCCTTCGCCGGGGTGCAGGCCGAGTTGAGCGCGCGGGTGGGGAGGCGGACGCGGGTGGACCTGCGTGCGCTCCGCTGGGCGCGGGGCCCGTTCCACTCGAGCTTGAGGAACCTGGCGGGCTCGGTCGAGCTGGGCGACAGCCTGCGGCTGGAGGTGCGCGAGCTCGCCAGCCCGGACCTGCGGCTCGGCGGCCGCGCCGCCTTCGCGCGCGACGCCGCGGGGGCCGGCGAATTCTCGGTGGAGTTCTCCGACCTGCGCCTGCGCTGGCTGGCGGAGGTGCTGAAGAACCGATCCCTGGACGTCCCGGGGACCGCGAGCGGGAGCGCGAGCGGGCGCCGCGATCACGGCTGGAGCGCCCGCTTCGCGGCCTCGGCGCAGTGGGGCGACCTGCCGCTGCGGGCGCAGGGCGGACTGCGTGTCTCGGGCGGCCGGCTCGCCCTCGCCCCGCTCTCCGGGGCGTCCGCGGCCGGCGAGCTGGACGGGGAGCTGGACTGGAGCCGCGACGGTTGGGCCCTTCGCGGTCGGGTGCGGCGTGCCGACCCGCAGCGCTGGGGTTTCCTGGGCCTGCGTGGCTGGCCCGCCGGCCGCCTGGACGGCCGGATGGTCTACCAGGTGGACTCCCGGCGCCGCCCGGCCGACAGCCGGCTGGCCGCGTGGCTCGGACCCAGCGAGCTGGCCGGATGGCGCGTGGATACCGCGCGCGTGGAGGTGCTCATGCCGGGGTCGGCGGCCGACACCTTCACCGTGAGGGCGTTCCGGCGGGGAGGCGAGTTCGAGCTGTCCGGGCACACCCTGGAAGGCGGATGGGACGGTACCTTCCGGGCGGCCGGCCTGGCCCTGGAGGAGTGGCCGGACGGCCGCGCCCTGGGGCTCGGGGGGCTGCTGGGACGGGGCGAGGGCCGCCTGCACGGCGCCGCCGGTCGCCTCACCGTGGATGCCGTTCTGGAGGGGGGATCCCTGCGCTGGGCCGGGACGCGGGCCTCGGCCTGGCGCCTGGGCGAGCTGCGCGGACAGCTCCTGCCCGTGAGCGACCTGACCGGAGTGGGCCGAGCGGCCGACGGGGTCTTCAACGGAGTGCACCTCGACAGCCTGCAGGGCCCGTTCCGCCTCGCCGGAGATTCCCTGGCGCTGGGCGAGTGCCGCGCCGCTGCCGGCGACACGTTGATCCGCGGGGACGGACGCGTGGCGTGGGGAGGCGGCGCCTGGACCTTCCGCACCCAGCACCTGATCGCCAGCAGCCAGCAGTTCCACTGGGTGAACGACGGAGAGATCGCGTTGCGCGGCGGTGACGAGGGCGTGACCTTCGAGCGCTTCATGCTGCGCGACGGCGAAGCGCGGGCCCGTTTCGAGGGACGCTGGGCCTCCGCCGCCGGGCGCCACGACTGGCGCGGAGAGGTGAGCGGGCTGGAGCTCTCCCGGGCAGGTCTCCCGACCGCGCTGGCTGCGGCCGGGACGGTGGACGCCGAGCTGCGGGTGTGGGGTCCGGGGGAGGCGCCGCACTGGCGCCTGGAGGGGCGCGGGCGGGGCGTGGGCTTCCAGGGCCGCCAGGCCGATTCGGTGAGCCTGCGGGTCTCCGGTGGGCCGGGGAGCGCGGAGATGGAGGAAGGCCTCTTCTGGCTGGGCGCGGGTCGGCTCGCCCTGCGGGGACGGGTCGGCGAGACCGCCGAGGTGTGGCCGGCCGCGATCGAGCCGGACGCGGTGCGCCGGTGGCTGGCGGGCGGAGGGCGCTGGGAAGGCTCGCTGCGGGCCGATGCCTTCCCGCTGGAGCGGCTGAGCGCCTGGCAGCCCCGCGCCAGGGGGCTGCGCGGGAGCGTGAGCGGCGAGCTGACGTGGACCGGGCGTCCCTCCATGCCGGTGTTCCGGCTGCGCCTGCAAGCCCACGAGCCGGGCTGGGAGAACCTCGCGCTGGACCGGATCGAGGTGGAGGCCGATTACCAGTCCGAGCGGCTCGAAGTCCGTCGCTGCGCGCTGCGCCGCGGGGCGACCGTGTCCACGGTCGAGGGTTCCTTGCCGCTGCGCCTGGACCTGGCGCGGGGTCGGGCCGCGATCCCGGACGAAGGGCTCCACCTGCGGGTCGAGCTGCCCGGAGGAGACCTGGCCGTGCTGCCCTTGTTCGTTCCCCAGGTGGGGTTCGCCGCCGGCACGTTCTCGCTCGGCGCCCGGGTGGAGGGAACCGCCCGGCATCCCGACGTGTCCGGCTCGGGTTGGGTGCGGGGAGGGAAGCTGCGCCTGGCCACCCGCGAGGAGGTGCTGCAGGATCTGGACGCCGGCTTCACCCTGGACGAGTCCCGCATCACGCTCGACACCCTGCTGGCCCGCCAGGGCGACCGGGGGCGCGTGGCCGGACACGGCTACGTGGACCTGGACGGGCTGCGGCCGGCGGCCTACCGGCTGGACCTCCAGCTGCGCGGGTTCAACGCGGTCGAGACCGGGGTCTACGCAGCCGAGCTGGACGGGGACATCGTGGTGCAGAACGGACCGACCCGCAACGGCGTCACCTACCCGCGCGCCACCGGCCAGGTGATCGCGCGGCGTGCGGTGGTGCTCTACGACTTCACCGGCCAGAGCGAGGCCGAGCAGGTGGCGGCCACCACCCGGCCGCTCTACTGGGTCTACGGCATCCAGCTGGAGGCCCGCAGCGGGCTGCGCTGGCGCCCGGCCGACGCCGACATCGAGTTCAGCGCCGACCTGAGCGTGGAGCAGACCCTGGACTCGCTCCTGATCTTCGGGGAGGTGCGGGCGCTGCGTGGCAGCTACTTCTTCCTCAACAACCAGTTCCGGGTCGGGCACGCCCTGCTGAGCTTCGACAACGTGGGCGGGGTGGACCCCCTGCTCGACATCAGCGCGACCACGCGCGTGCCGCGCGCCGCGCTGTTCCCGGCCTCCGGCGGGGCGCTGACCGCCGCGGAGCAGACGGGCAGCGAGGAGGTGACCGCCACCATCCAGGGCCGGGCCAGCAACGCCACCATGCACTTCACCAGCACGGCGGCGGAGGCGGACGAGCCCGCCATCCTGCGGGCCCTGACCTACGCCCAGTTCCAGAGCGGGGAGCTGCGCGGGCAGCTGGTGGAGAACTACTTGACCCGCATGCTGAGCCGCGAGCTGTCCAGCCAGCTGGCGGGCGCCTTCGGGCGCTACGTGGGCGAATGGGAGCTGGGACGCGAGGCCAGCGGTCAGTTCACCCTGGGGGTGGGCACGCAGCTCAGCCGCGAGCTGAGTCTGAGGTACCGGCAGGCGCTTCCGGGGTATACTCCATCACCCGGGCCCGCGGCAGGCAAGGAGCTGTTCGAGCGCGACGTCGAGGCCGAGTACCGCCTGAGCCGCTTCATCTACCTGACCACCGGCATCGCGCAGCGCCGCGCCAGCCTGGGGACCCAGGCGGCCGGCACCACCACCGACTTCAACCTGAACCTGAAGGTCCGCTACGAGTACTGACCTTCCCAGCGGGGCCAACCTCATGATGGAGACGCTGCATCCGCTCCCCACGCCGGGCCGCACCCGGAAACCCCCACGGCCGC
>JBBIHL010000119.1:0-8471 GCA_037447075.1 Candidatus Eiseniibacteriota bacterium
ATTCGCCGAGCCATCGAGCACCTCGTGGAAAAAGGTCCACGGCTCAGCCAGGGCGACCATCACTCTACCACGGCGTGTGCTATCGTTCTCGGCCCATGCTCGCCCCGCGCCCGCCCCGCTTGACGCTGCTCGCCGCCGCCCACTTCACCGTGGACCTCTACGCCTCGTTCTTCACGCCGCTCCTGCCGCTGCTCATCGCCAAGTTCCACCTGAGCCTGGCGCTGGTAGGCCTGCTGGTGGCGCTGGGATCCATGAGCTCGTCGCTCAGCCAGCCCTTCTTCGGCTGGTGGAGCGACCGCCTGCGCCGGCCCTGGTTCGTGGCCTTCGGTCCCCTGCTGGCGGCGCTGTTCCTGAGCGCCGTTGGCGCGGCTCCCAGCTACGTCGCCCTGGTGGGCCTGCTGCTGCTCGGCGGCCTGGGCACCGCCTCGTTCCACCCCCAGGCGGCCTCGCTGGTGGGCGGCGAGGGCCGCCGGCGGGGATTCTCGATGGCGCTGTTCGTGACCGGCGGCTCCATCGGCTTCGCGGTGGGGCCGGCCTACGCAGTGGCCGCGGTGGGCGCCTTCGGCCTGGAGCGCTCGTGGCTCGCGGGCCTGCCGGGCCTGGCGATGAGCGCCGCCCTGCTGTGGTGGTTCCGGGGCGTGCAGCCGCAGCCTCACGCGCCGCGGGCGCGCTCGCGCGCGTCGCTGCGGCCCGTGCTGCGGCCCCTTACCCTGCTCTACCTGATCGTGGTGCTGCGCTCGCTGGTCTCCTACGGCTTCCTGACCTTCCTGCCCGTCTACCTGCAGGGCCTCGGCTGGAGCGTGGGCGCGGCCGGCGTGCTGCTCACCGTGTTCCTGGTGTGCGGGGCGCTCGGCGGCTTCGCGGGCGGCTGGAGCGGGGATCGCTGGGGGCGCCGCGGCGTCCAGGTGGCGTCGTTCCTGATCTCCGCACCCCTGCTCTTCGCCTTCCTCTTCACCCGGGGCTCGCCGTCGCTCGCGCTGCTGGTGGTGGGCTACGCCTTCCTGCAAGGCTCGCTCCCGATCAACGTGGTGATGGGGCAGGACCTCATGCCCGAGCGCGGCGCCACCATCGCCAGCCTGCTGATGGGCGGGGCCTGGGGGGTGGGGGCGCTGCTGGTGGCCGGCGTGGGCGCGCTCGCGGACCGCGTGGGCCTGCACGCGGCGCTGGTGCTCCTGGCCGCGATGACCTTCCCCGGGCTGCTGTGCGCGCTGGCGCTGCCGTCGTCACCGGCGCGCGCGACGGCCAAGGTGCCCCCGGTGGAGCTGGCCGTGGCCTCCACCGAGCCGGCGGCCCCGTAGGCGATGCGGGCTCGCGGATACGCCTCGCGGCGGGGAGGGTTCCCCGCGCCGCAGCCGCTGGGGATGGGTGCCCGGGTGCTGCTGGCGGCGCTGCTGCTCGCCGGGCTCGGCCTGCGCCTCTACCGCATTGACGCGCCGCTGGTGGACCAGCACGCCTGGAAGCAGACCGACCTGGCCGGCATCGCGCGCAACTACGTCCAGGGCGGCATGCGCCTGGCGTATCCGCAGATTGACTGGGGCGGAGACTCGCCGGGCTACGCCGAGACCGAGTTCCCCCTGCTGCCCTATGCGGCGGCGCTCCTCTATCGCGTCTTCGGCGAGCACGAGGCCATCGGGCGACTGCTCAACGTGGCGGCCAGCCTCGCCCTGGCGCTGCTGCTCTTCAAGTATCTGCGCGCCCGGGTGGGGCTCGCGGCGGCGTTCGGCGCGCTGACGTTCGCGCTGTTCTCGCCCATCGCCTGGTTCTACGGGCGCACCTACCTGCAGGAGGTGGCCGGCTGGGCCTTCGCCCTGGCGGCGGTCTGGATCCTCGACCGCGCGCTCGCCCCCGAGTGGGGCGACCCCGCGCCGCGCCGCACGATCGCCTCGGCCCTGTGCCTGGCGCTGGCGCTGCTGTGCAAGCTGAACACCGTTATCGCGCTGCTGCCGATGCTCGGGCTGGTGGTGGGGCGCCGCGGGCTCGACGGCGTGTTCCGGCCCTGGGTGTTCACCGCGCTGGTGGTCGCGTTCACGCCACCGCTCCTCTGGTACCTGCACGCGCGCGGCATCTACCACCAGACCGGGCTCACCTTCGGCCTGGTTGGCAGCGGGCACGACAAGTTCCAGACCCTCACCTTCCTCTCGCAGCTCTCCTGGTGGCGCGAGATCGCGCAGCGCGTGGTGCGCATGGTGGCGACGCCGCCGGGGTTGCTCCTGGTCCTGCTGGGCCTTCCCTCGTTGCGCGAGCGGGGGGCTCGTCCCTTCCTGTGGTGGGGGATCGCCGCCGTGCTCCTGACCCTGATCGTGGCCGAGGGCTCCAAGGACATGGCGTATTACTGATGGTACCGGCCGCCGCCGCCTTCGGGCTGGGCTTCGCCGCGCTGTGGCGCCGGCGTTCCCGCTGGGCGCGCGGCCTGGCCGTGGTCCTGGTGCTCGCCACGATCGTCTTCGGGGTGCGGCGCGGCGTGGCGATGATGGCGCCCCTGTTCGCGCGCCAGCACGCGGCCGGCAAGGCCCTGGGGCGCGTGGCCCGGCCCGGCGACCTGGTGGTGAACCTGGGCGCCTTCACGCGGCACAAGGGGGGCGACGATTTCGAGCCCAACATCTTCTACTACAGCCGCACCCACGGCTGGGTGCTGCGCCCGGAGGAATACCGCCTGGGCGTGGTGGATTCGCTGGCGCGGCGCGGCGCGCGCTTCGCCGTCACCTCGCGCGTGCGCGAGATCGCCCGGCAGGGCCACTTCCTGGACTCGCTGGATCGGCGCTATGGTGTGCTGGATTCCACGGCCGACTACCGCGTGTGGGCGCTCGCGCCGGCCGACGGCGGGAGCGAGGAGGAGCGGACGCCATGACGTTGCCCGAGGGACTCAAGTGGCTGCAGGCCGGCTGGTGGTTGGTGCACATCGTGACCACCGTGCTGGTCTACTGGTACGGATACCGGCGCGGGCGCGAGGACATGCGCCGCGAGCTCGCCCGGGGCGCGCCGCCGGCCCCGGTCAAGGCGCGGGCGTAGGCCGCGCTCCGGTCGCGTCGGCGTCGCCCGTCACCATTCATCCACGAGGGGATACGATGCTCGACCGCTGGTTCTCGCGCGTGGCCTGGTTCGCCCCGGTGCCCTTGCGCCTCATGATCGGGGTGGTGTTCTTCATGCACGGATCGCAGAAGATGTTCGGCGCCTTCGGCGGCCGCGGCATCGAGGGCGCGATCGCCACGGCGGAGCGAGTGGGGTTCGCGCCGGGCTGGGCGTGGGGCTGGCTGCTGGCCGGCACCGAGTTCTTCGGCGGCATCCTGCTCATCCTGGGCCTGCTCACCCGCTACGCCGCGCTGGCCCTGTGCGTGCCCATGGCGGTCGCGGTCCTCAAGGTCCACGCGGCGAACGGCTTCTTCAACCCCAGGGGATTCGAGTACCCGCTCACCCTGCTCATGGGGCTCGTCTCCCTGATGTTCTCGGGGCCGGGGGGGCTGACGCTGCAGGCCGGGAAGAAGTGAGGGGGTCACGCGGCGCGCCCACCGCGGTGTGAATCGATGCCCCGGAAATCACCTGCCTACTACCTGAATCAGCTCCAGGGCATCGCGCGCGACCGCGGGGGAGAGCTTCTCTCCGACCGCTACCTCGGCGACACCACCAAGCTTCGTTTTCGGTGCGCCCAAGGCCATGTGTGGGCGGCGGCGCCCACCCATATCAAGCAAGCGAAATGGTGCCCGCGGTGCGGCTGGGCCCGAGCGGGCGCGCTGCGCAAGGCGCCGGCGATCGCCAAGCTCCGCCGCCTCGTGGCACGTTGCGGCGGGGCCATCCTTTCGCCTCGCTACGTGAACTCCCAGACCAAGCTGCGGTTCCGCTGCCGGGAGCGCCACGAGTGGGACGCGGTCCCCAACAGCATCCTGCAGGGCACCTGGTGCCCGGTATGCGGAAGGGCGCGGCAGATGAAGCACCACGCCAGGCGCAAGGAGCGGGTGTTCCGGCGGCTGCGGCGGATCGTGGCCCGCCTGGGCGGCGTGATCCTCCCGCCGGGGTTCGTCGGCTACCACGCCAGGCTCCGGTTGCGCTGCGCTCGCGGTCACACCTGGCAGGCGGGGCCCGAGAGCATCGAGAGCGGGGTCTGGTGCCCGCGGTGCAAGCAGGAGGCCCTGCTGGCGCGGCTTCGGGCCCGGGCACGGGCACAGGGCGGGGCCTGCCTGTCGCGCAGCTGCCGTCGGAAGGGCGAGCCGCTCTCGTGGCGGTGTGCCGTCGGCCACCGGTGGAAGGCTCCCGCCAGACGGATCCTGGGGGGGGTCTGGTGCCCGAGGTGTCGCCGGCCCGGCCGCGACAACCTGGAGCGCATGCGGCGGATGGCCCGCGAGCGGGGCGGCGCGTGCCTGTCGAAGGTCTACGTGGATTCCGGCAGCAAGCTGCTGTGGCGCTGCCGCGAGGGCCACGAGTGGCTCGCGGAGCCCCAGAGGATCGTCCAGGGTGTCTGGTGCCGGAGCTGCCGGCGCGGCTGGGGCCGAAGCCGCCGGCGGCTGACCATCCAGATGATGCGCGAGATGGCGCGCGAGCGAGGTGGCGCCTGCCTCTCGGATGCCTACCGGGGCATCTACGACCGCCTGCGCTGGCGCTGCGCCGAGGGCCACGAATGGGTGACCGCGGCGAACAACGTGCGGCGCGGCGGGTGGTGCCCGATCTGCGCCCACACCGTGCGGGGCACGCTCGACGGGATGCGGGCCCTGGCCATCGAGCGCGGCGGCCGGTGCCTGACGCGGACCTGGGACGACCACCGGCAGCCGCTGCACTTCGAGTGCGCCCGGGGCCACCGCTTCCATCTGCACGCCAATGTGGCCAAGAGCGGGGTGTGGTGCCGCGAGTGCCCCCGGTAGGCGGGGAAGCCTCGGCGCCACAAGCCGGGTCGCGGCGTTGCCGCCGGCCGCATGCGCCCGCGGCCGCGCCGGCTCAACCGACGTCGAGCACGAAATGGAAGCGCCCGCGCCAGGGCGCGCTTCCGGCTTCCACCGCCATGAGCAGCTCCGGCCGGAAGAGCCCGTCCCTCCGGTTGCGCGGCTCGCCGGGGAAGTAGAGCTGGGTGGTGAGCACCCGCCCGCCGCGCGGCTGGACCTTCACGTGGAAATGGCGGGTGCGGCCGGGATAGAGCCCGGGCACGATGGTCGAGAGCCGGTAGCGGCCCTCCGCGTCGGCGTACTGGTGGCCGCGCAGCCGGAAGCCCTCGTTGTCGTAGGTGCCGGCGTCGTCGGCGTGCCAGAAGTCGAGCAGCGCGCCGGCGAACGGCCGACAGTCCCGCCCGAACACGCGTCCGGTGAGCTCGATGCGCGTGCCGGGCATCCCGGGCTCGACGAGCGACGCGCGCTCCGGGGAGCGCGGCTTGAAGAACGGCCCCTCCGTCTCCCGGGGCGTGGGCTCGTCGTCGTCGCCGCAGTCCGGGGTGGGTTCGAGGCGCCGACCGGCGGATGGCGCGGCGAGGAGCGCTTCCGCCGCCGCGGCCTCGTCCACGCCTTGCAGCCGCGAGCCCACCGCGAAGGCAAACGGCGCGGCGAGCAGCGCCCGGAGGAAGCGGCGCCGGCTGGACTGGGGGACGCGGACCACCATGCGGCGACCCTGGCACAGGCGCGCGCGTCCGGCAAGCCGCCTCCGTCGCTCCCGGCGGAGAGCGGCCGGGATTGACGGGGAGCGAACCGGCGCCTGACGAGCGCGTGGCCGGTCACGCCCCGGCCGCCCTCCGGCGGCGTCGCATGAGGTGATCGAGGCTGAAGGACCCCGGACCGCTGGCCGCGAGGAACAGGAAGATGAAGCAGAAGAGCACCGCGGGCTCGCCGTGGCTCTGGATCGGCCAGAACCCGCGCGGGAAGTGCCCGATGAAGTAGGCGAACGCCATCTCGCCCGAAGCGATGAACGCCGCCCATCGAGTGAACAGACCGAGCAGGATCAACGGGCCTGTGACGAGCTCGATCACGCCCGCGGCCACGAGCAGAGGCGTCAGCTCGACGCCGGCGGGCATGCCCCCGAACCATCCCAGGAGCTTCATCCCGCCGGGAGGGATGAACAGCAGCCCCGAGACGATCCGGAGCAGGGAATGGGTTGCGTCGGCCAGCCGGTTCATGGGGGGCCCCTCCATGTGCGCGTCCCAGCGCGGGCCTGAACCCGTCCGATCCGGTCGGCGCCCGCACGCGGCGGTAGGCGGCCGGAGTCCAGCGGGGGCTACTCCTTCGTCCCGACCCCCAGCTCACGAAAGCGGTCAACCGCCTCGCTGGGACCGAAGTCGTCCAGCTCGAACAGTTGACGGACCTCGATCTCGCACTCCGCGCCTTCTCCGACGGGATTGGGGAATCGCCGGGTCCATTCGATCGCCTCGTCCCTCGACCGCACCTGAATGAGGGTGTAGCCGGCGATCAGCTCCTTCGTCTCGGTGAAAGGTCCGTCCACGATCGTGCGCTTCGCGCCGGAGTAGCGCACGCGCCAGCCCTTCGAGCTGGGCTGTAGCCCCGAGGCATCGAGCAGGATGCCCGCCTTCGCCAGCTCCTCGTGGTAGGACGCCATGGCGGCGATCATCTTCTCCTCCGGCATGGCGCCCGCTTCCGAATCCTTGGTGGCCTTGATCAGGATCATGAATCGCATCGTCGCGTCTCCTTCGGGTTGCGGGTTGGGAGCCAGGCACGGGAACGCTCTCGACGGGTCGTGGCTCGTGGCTCTACCCTCACGACGAACGACCGTCCCCGAATTCGACACGCGACGCCACAGCTATTCTCGGGCATCCTGACGGGTCCCTGACAGCCCGGGGCGCAAGAGCAGCGTACCGGAGGGACCGAGTTCGAGCCTCTGGAGGAACCGGGCGCCGGAGCCAGGCCGAGGCGGCCGGGACACTGGCTCCCACGGCACAACGATCGGGGTCCGAGCCGCTGTCCAACCCGATGGCCGGGCCGCTCGCGCCGGTTCGGCGCGACGGGGAGGCGGAGGTGGGCCGGACGGCCGCTCCGCGCGACTTCCCGTCCGGGTCGAGGGCGCCGCCCGGCGGCACGGCCCGCCCGGAGACGTGGTGGATGCCGGGGGCGGCGGCCGCCGGATGCACGCGAAGCAACGGTGGAACCCGGGCAGGAGGTAGGGGCATGAGCGACAGGGCATGGGTGAATGGGCTACTGGGGACGTGGGAGGCAGCGCACGCGGGCGGCGAGCCCGGCAGAGGCGCGGGACCGCTCGGGAACGTCAAGGGGCTCGGCCGGGGCATCGCCGGTCGCTTCGGCCTTGCCGCCCTCGCGGCGATCGCTTTCGCCGCTCCCGCTCGCGCGCAGTTCGCGCCGGGCTCACCGGACGAGCCCGATACCCCGATCGATGCCAGGACCAAGTCGGCGGTGATCGAGTCCCTCGCGGTGGCGGTCAAGAGCCGCTACGTCTTCCCGGACAAGGGCGCCGCCCTCGCCAGGATCCTGCGCCAGCGCCACGCCAGGCACGAGTACGACCGCATCACCAGCTCGAAGGAGTTCGCCGACTCGCTGCTCGCGCACATGCAGGCCTACACCCACGACCGCCACATGCGCGTCCACTACCGCCACCAGCCGCTTCCGCCGCCCGATGACCGTCGCGGACCCAACGAGGAGGAGCGCCGCCGGCGGCTGGAAGGCGAGCGCCTGCGGAACTTCGGCTTCGAGCGCGTCGAACGCCTGGCGGGCAACGTGGGCTACCTTGACCTGCGTTCCTTCTCGGGTCTCCCCGAGGCGCAAGCCACCGCGGTCGCCGCCATGAACTTCCTGGCCAACGCGGACGCCGTCATCATTGACGTGCGTCGCAACGGCGGGGGCGATCCGATGCTGCTTCAAACCGTCCTCACCTACTTCGTGGCGCCCGGCGATCGGCTCAACATCAACGACTTCTACGAGCGCGAGGGCGACCGCACCGTGCAGTTCTGGAGCGCGGCGCAGGTCCCGGGGCCTCGCCTGAACGGCAAGCCGCTCTTCGTGCTGACGAGCGGCATCACGGGCTCGTGCGCCGAGGAGTTCGCCTACGACGTGCAGACGCACAAGCTCGGCACCCTCTTCGGCGCGACGAGCGCGGGCGCCGCGAACCCAGGCGGGATGGTCCGCCTGAGCGAGCATCTGGCGGCGTTCATCGCCACGGGGCGCGCGATCAACCCGGTGACGAAGACGAACTGGGAAGGGGTCGGCGTGAAGCCCGACGTCGAGGTGTCCCCGGGCGACGCGCTGCGCGAGGCGCACGTCGCGGCGCTCAACCAGCTGCTGGAGTCGGCGAAGGACGAGGATCGCAAGGCCCAGCTGATGCGCGCCCTCGAGCGCGCGAAGGCCACGCCAAGCGAGCCCGCGGAGGACTTCGCGCGGGCGGCGCGCCGCCGCGCCGGGGCCTGATCGTTCGGCGCCGGGGGAACGCGGCCGGACGGGCCGCCGGAGCGCCACCACCTTCGCGCGGTCTCCGGGCGTCGCCGCTCTGATGCGATGGCGACCTGCACCGACTTGCGGTCCCGACCGCCGCGAGGCTAG
>JBBIHL010000120.1:0-8415 GCA_037447075.1 Candidatus Eiseniibacteriota bacterium
TGCGGGCTACCGTTTCTACTCGGCCGGCCGCGCGCCGGACGTGCTGCGGGGGGAAGCGCCGGCGGATTCCGCGGCCGCCCACCTCGTGCTCCACGCGCCGCGGGCCCTGCCCGGCCGCGGGCTGGCGTTGAGCTGGAGCGCGGTGAGCGGGGCGGAAGCCTATCGCGTGCGGCTCATCGGCCCCGACCTCTCCGACCTGGTGGTGCTCGGCCCGCAGGCGGATACCGCCTTGGTGCTGCGGCCCGAACAGCTCCCGGCTTCCGTGGTCCCGGGCAGCGTGCTGGGCTGGCAGGTCGAGGCTCTGCGCGGCGGCCAGATCCTCACGACCTCCGCGACCGGAGACGTGCGCGTGCCCTGAACAGCGGCCGCCGGCCAGGCGCCTTCAGCTCCCCCCGAACCGGCCCGCGACGTAGTCGTCCAGGATGCGAGTGAACTCCTGGGGGATCCCCTCGCCCTTGAGCGTGGTTCGCAGTTTGCCGTCCACGAACACCGGCGCACGGGGCTCCTCGCCCGTGCCGGGCAGCGAGATGCCGATGTCGGCGTGCTTGCTCTCGCCCGGGCCATTGACCACGCAGCCCATCACCGCGACGCGCAGCCCCTCCACACCGGGGTAGCGCGCGCGCCAGTGGGCGAGCCGGGCCTGGATGTGGGCGGTGACCTGGGCCGCCAGCTCCTGGAAGTAAGCCGAGGTGGTGCGCCCGCACCCGGGGCAGGAGCTGACCTGGGGCGCGAAGCGCCGCAGCCCCAGCGCCTGGAGGATCTGCTGGCAGATGCGGACCTCGTCGGTCCGGTCGCCGCCCGGCGCGGGGGTGAGCGAGCAGCGGATGGTGTCCCCGATCCCCTGGTGCAGCAGGATGGAGAGGGCGGCGGTGGTGGCCACGATCCCCTTCATCCCCATCCCCGCCTCGGTGAGGCCCAGATGCAAGGGGTAGTCGCAGGCCGCGGCCAGCGCCTGGTAGACGCCCACCAGGTCGCGCACCTCGGAGACCTTGGCCGAGAGCACGATGCGGTCGTGCGGCTGGCCGCAGCGCTCGGCGCGCTCGGCCGAGCGCAGGGCGCTCTCGCGCATGGCCTCCAGCACCACCTCGCGGTCCTCGAGCGGCTCCGCCCGGCGCGCGTTCCGGTCCATGAGCTGGGTGAGGAGCGCGCGGTCGAGCGATCCCCAGTTGACCCCGATGCGCACCGGCTTGCCGTGCTCCGCCGCCACCTCGATCATGCGGCGGAAGTTCTGGTCGTGCTTCTCGCCCACGCCCACGTTGCCCGGGTTGATGCGGTATTTGTCCAGGGCGCGGGCGCAGTCGGGATGCTCGGTGAGGAGCAGGTGGCCGTTGTAGTGGAAGTCGCCGACCAGCGGCGCGGTGACGCCGGCGTCGAGCATGCGGCGCTTGATCTCGGGCACCGCCGCGGCGGCGCCGCGGGTGTTCACCGTGACCCGCACCAGCTCCGAGCCGGCCTCGGCGAGCCGGCGCGCCTGCTCGGCGGTGGCGGGCGCGTCCTCGGTGTCGGTGTTGGTCATGGACTGCACCACCACCGGATGCCCGCCGCCCACGGGGATGCCGCCCACGCGGCAGGTCACGCTGCGCCGCCGCTGCGCGGAGCGCGGGTCTTCGATGTGGACAATGGGCACACGCCGAAGATAGCTTCGGCCCCCGATGCCGTCAAACCTGGGCCCTCCGCAAGCCGCTGCGGACGCGCCGTTGCGGCGACTCTCCGCGCTCCAGCAGTTCTTCCTCTCCTGCTTCTGGTTCGCCTACAACGTCCAGTGGGGAGCGCTGCTCGCCATCGTGCTCCCCAGCCAGATCGCGGCCGTGGTGGGGGACGAGCGCAAGGAGCTGTTCAACGGACTCATCCCGCCCCTGGGGGCGGCGCTCTCGCTGGTAGTCACCCCCGCGGCGGGCGCCTTCTCCGACCGCTCGCGCAGCCGCTTCGGCCGGCGCCGGCCCTACCTGCTCATCGGCACCCTCGCCAACGCGGCGTTCATGATGTGGCTCGGCGGCTTCGGCCAGGGGAGCGGCGCGGGGCTGCTCCTGCTCGCCTACCTGGGGGTCCAGTTCGGGGCCAACTGGGCGGGCGGTCCCTACGCCGGGCTCATCCCCGACGTGGTCCCTCACGAGCAGCGCGGCGCGGCCAGCGGCTGGATGGCGCTCATGTCCTCGCTGGGCACGCTGGTGGGCGCGCTGGCGGCGGGGCAGCTCACCCGCGGCGGGCGCTACGCGGGGATCTACGGGTTCTGCGTCGCCCTCCTGCTGGCCATGCTCCTGCTGACGTGGGCCGGGGTGCGCGAGCGGCCGCAGGCAAGCCCACGGGAGCCGTTCCGCGCCGGCGCATTCCTGCGCGCGTTCCTGCCCAGCCCCCGGCGCCATCGGGACTTCTACTGGGTGCTCGTCACCCGCGCCATGGTGACCATGGGGGTCTACTCGGTGTTCACGTTCTTCGTCTACTTCCTGAAGGACGTGATCCGGGTGGCCCGGCCCGAGGAGCAGTCCTCGTACCTGATCGGCATCATCATCGCTGGGGGGATCCTGACGGCGCTCGCCGCGGGGCGGTTGTCCGACCGCTTCGGCCGCAAGCCGCTGGTCTACTGGAGCGGCGGCGTGATGGCGCTGGCCTCGGTGGTCTTCATCGCGGTGGCCTTCTTCCCGTCGCTGGGCTTCATGTTCGCGGTGGGCGCGGTCTTCGGCCTGGGCTACGGTGCCTACCAGGCGGTGGACTGGGCGCTGGCCATTGACGTGCTTCCCGGCGGGGCGAGCGCCGCCAAGGACATGGGCATCTGGCACGTGGCCCTGGTGCTGCCGCAGGTGCTGGCGCCCGCGCTGACCGGAGTGACGCTCACAGTTCTCAAGGACCGCTCGCTGCTGCTCGGCTACAGCGTGGTCTTCGTCATGACGGCGGCCTGGTTCGTGCTGGGGACGGTGTTCGTGAGGCAGGTCCGAGGGGCGCGATGAGCGAGGGTGCTTGTCCGCCGGCGCCTCCGCGGCGATAATGCCGCGTCCCGTTTCCAGACTCGCCGGGCACCCCGAAGCGCGCCCATGAGCCAGACCCCACCCGCCTCCCGCTACATCCACGGCACCGAGCCGCACGAGCAGCAGCGGCTCTCCACCCTCAACGACCTGATCAACGACTCCTCGCTGCAGGTGCTGCGGCTGCGCGGCGGCGAGCGCATCCTCGACCTGGGGTGCGGGCTGGCGCAGTTCACGCGCGCCATGGCCCGGGTGGCGGGAACGCGAGTCGTGGGCATCGAGCGCAGCCGGGAACAGATCGCCGAGGGCATGCGCCAGGCGAGCGAGGCGGGGGAGGAGCGCCTCCTGGACCTGCGCCAGGGCGACGTCCTGGCCCTCGAGCTGGGCGAGGACGAGTGGGGCGGCTTCGACCTGGCCCACGCCCGCTTCGTGCTGGAGCACGTGGCGGACCCGCTGGCGGTGGTGCGCGCCATGGTGCGCGCGGTCAAGCCCGGGGGTCGCATCGTGCTCGAGGACGACGACCACGACGTGCTGCGCCTGTGGCCCGAGCCGCCGGGCTTCCGCGAGCTGTGGGGCGCCTACGCGCGCAGCTACGACCGGCTGGGGAACGATCCCTACGTCGGCCGGCGGCTGGCCACGCTCATCCACCAGGCCGGGGGCCAGCCCCGGCGCAACCACTGGCTCTTCTTCGGCGCCTGCTCGGGCGACCCCCACCTGGGGCCGCTGGTGGAGAACATGGCCACGCTTCTGGAGGAGGCGCGGCAGCCGATCGTGGTGGGGGGCATGGTGGAGGCGAAGGCCTTCGATGCGGCGCTCGCCACGCTGCGCGCGTGGGGGGACCGCCCCGATGTGGGCATCTGGTTCGCCCGCTGCTGGGCCGAGGGCGTGCGGGGCGGCCGGTGAGCACGCGCGACGGGCGCGGCGGGGCTCTGCTGGGGATCGCGCTGCTGGGGCTGGTGGTGCCCAATGGCCTGTTCGTCTACTGGCTGCTCACGCAGTTCGAGGGATGGCGCTCGGTGTTGCGCGATACGCTCGCGCTCTCCTTCATCCTCGATGCGTTCCTGGCGCTGGTCCTGCTCGCCTACGGTTTCGCCCGGAGCCCGATCGGCCCCGTGAGGTGGCCGTGGTTCGTGGCGTTGTCCCTGCTGGGAGGTCTGGGGTTCGGCATCCCCTTCTACTGGTGGCTCAACCGGCGGCGCTCCGGGGGAGCGCCCGGCCGGCTCGCGCCGGAGGCCCCGGGAGCGTCTTGAATGGCAGGGCAGCGCGGAACCCCAGGTGGCGAGCAGCGCGTTGCGCGCGCGTGAACCGCGGCTCTCAACCCCAGGAGGAGCGATGAGCGGGATCAACGTCGGTCGCTGGATCGGCGGCGGGGTCGTCGCCGGCGCCATCATGTGGGTGATGGAGGGGGCGGCGAGCACGCTCTACATGAAGGACATGGAGGCGGCGATGCAGGCCCACGGGCTTTCCATGGAGACGGGTCCTGCCACCATCGCCGTGAGCGTGCTGGCGAGCCTGATCGCCGGGCTCGCGCTGATCTTCTTCTACGCCGGGGTGAGGCCCCGCTTCGGCCCGGGACCCAGGACCGCGGTCCGGGTCGCCGTGGCGCTGTGGCTCGGCGGCTACCTGCTCTTCCTGCTGGGCTACCAGGTGCTCGGGCTGTTCCCGGCCGGCATGCTGGTGCTGTGGGGGACGGTCGGCCTGGTGGAGATGATCCTCGCCTGCCTGGTGGGAGCCTGGCTCTACCGCGAGGCGTGAGCCCCGGCCGCTACGGCCTCCTCGCCCACACCGCCAGCGCGTTCTCGCCGGCGGGCGCGTTGACCACGGTGGCCAGCGTGTAGCCCGCCAGCACGGAGTCGCGCTCGGCGGCGCTGCGGAACGGCGCGCCCACCCCGGCGAAGGCCCGTGCCTCGCGCTGCTCGCCCTGCCGCAGCACCAGCCAGTCGGGGCGCTCGGCGGCCACCATGTCGCTCAGCCAGCCCGGCCCCTGCAGGCGCCGGCGGGCGACCTGCGGGGAGACCAGGCCCACCTGGTCCACCACGACCAGCTTGCAGCGGTAGCCCACCATCCCGATGGGCTCGAGCATCACCTTCTGCCCCGCGCGGGCGTGCGCGACCAGGTAGTCGGCCAGCCTCCCGAAGCTCTGCAGCTCCGCCCCCGCCCGGCCGCGATAGAGGTCGGGCGCCAGCGTCCACGTGCCCAGGACGAACAGGGCGAGCCCGGCGTAGACGGCGCGGCCCCTGACGATGCGGGGCAGGCCCACGGCCACCGCCGCCGTCACGCCCCCCAGGGGGGCCACCAGGTACCAGTAGAAGAACGCCACGCCCAGGGCGGCGTAGCCCAGCCACACCACCAATGCCGCGGCCACCGCAGCAGCCAGCGCGGTGCGCCGCATGCGCCGCAGGGCCAGAGCACCCACGGCCGCCGCCGGCCCGGTCACCACCGCCATGGCGAAGAGCACGCTCCCCTCGGTGGTGACCGGCCAGCGCCCGAAGGCGAAGGGGGAGAGCCACTCCCACCAGTGGCGGCCGGCCAGGGGGCCGGGCGTCCCGTAGATGCTGGCCTTGGCGAGCACGCTCTGGGGCAGCGGCGAGCCGAAGTAGGCCGCGACCGACAGGAGCGCGGCGGCCACCAGGGCGAGCGCCACCGCGCGGTCCCGCCACGCGGCGCGCAGGGCGAGCACGGCCGCGGCGGCGATGCCCTCCGGCCGGATGAGCGCCACCCCGGCCAGGGCCGGCCCGGCGAGCCGGCTGCGCCGCTCGGCCAGCGCCGCGGCCAGCACGATCAGGGCGAGCATGACGCTGTTCTCCATGCCTGAGACCGCTACCGCGGCGAAGTAGGTCCAGCCGGCGAAGAACAGCGCGAAGCACCAGGCCGAGGCCGCCGAGGCGTGCCGGCGCAGCATGGCTCCGAGCGCGAGCACGGTGAAGGCGTCGGCCAGCACGGTCCAGGCCCGCGACCACAGCACGGGGTCGCGCAGCAGGGCGTAGCCCAGGGCGCTCCACAGCGTCCACAGGGGGGAGGAGAAGCCCATCACGCGCTCGCCGGGGTTGTAGACCAGGCCGTAGCCCAGCACCAGGCTCCGGGCGTAGCGGAAGGTGATGTAGGCGTCCTCGGAGGCGAAGGGCAGGAGCCGCCAGAACCAGGCCCGGGTCAGCAGCAGCAGCAGCAGCGGGACGAGGTAGGGTTCGCGCGGGTTCAGCAGGTCGCGCGGCGCCGGCAGCAGGGGCGCGGCGGGCGGTTCGCCGCCGGGCCCGGCTGCCTGGGGTTCGCGACTCATCGGCCTCCCTGCGAACGAGCCACTCGCCGCGCTCCGTGGCACGGCGGCCGAGCGATCCCTTCGCCCGGCCGGGACAGGGTAGCCGGCCGCGCCTACCCGTGCACCAGCTTCTTGTAGCGGATGCGGTGCGGCTGGTCGGCCTCCACGCCCAGGCGCCGGCGGCGGGCGGCCTCGTAGTCCTGGTAGTTGCCCTCGAACCAGACCACCTGGCTGTCTCCCTCGAAGGCCAGCATGTGGGTGGCGATGCGGTCCAGGAACCAGCGGTCGTGGCTGATCACCACCACGCAGCCGGCGAAGTCGAGCAGGGCCTCCTCCAGCGCCCGCAGGGTGTCCACGTCCAGGTCGTTGGTGGGCTCGTCGAGCAGCAGCACGTTGGCGCCGCCCTTGAGCATCCGCGCCAGGTGCACGCGGTTGCGCTCGCCCCCGGAGAGGTCCTTGACGCGCTTCTGCTGGTCGGCGCCCTTGAAGTTGAACGACGCCACGTAGGAACGCGAGTTCACCGCGCGCTTGCCCAGCTCCAGCGTGTCCCGGCCGTCGCTGATGGCCTCCCACACGTTGGCGTCGCCGGGGAGCGCGTCCCGGCTCTGATCCACGTAGGCCAGCCTCACCGAGTCCCCGACGCGCAGCGTTCCCTCGTCGGGCTTCTCCTGCCCCGTGATCATGCGGAACAGGGTGGTCTTGCCCGCGCCGTTGGGGCCGATCACCCCCACGATGCCGGCCGGCGGCAGCTTGAAGGAGAGGTCCTCGATGAGCAGGTTGTCGCCGTACCCCTTGCGCAGGCGCTCGGCCTCGATCACGACGTTCCCCAGCCGCGGCCCGGGCGGGATGTAGATCTCCACGTTCTCGATCTTCTCGCGGCCCTCCTCGGCCAGCAGCTTCTCGTAGGCGGCGAGCCGCGCCTTGCCCTTGGCCTGGCGGGCGCGCGGGGCCATCCGCACCCACTCCAGCTCGCGCTCCAGGGTGCGCTGGCGCGCGGACTCGGCCTTCTCCTCCAGCGCCAGGCGGCGACGCTTCTGCTCGAGCCAGGACGAGTAGTTGCCTTCCCAGGGGATGCCCTGGCCGCGATCCAGCTCCAGGATCCAGCCCGCCACGTTGTCGAGGAAGTAGCGGTCGTGCGTCACGGCCACCACGGTGCCCGGGTATTCCTTGAGGAAGCGCTCCAGCCAGGCCACCGACTCGGCGTCCAGGTGGTTGGTGGGCTCGTCCAGCAGCAGCAGGTCGGGCCGCTGCAGGAGCAGCCGGCACAGCGCGACCCGGCGCCGCTCGCCGCCCGAGAGCACCTGGACCGGGGTCTCGGGGGCCGGGCAGCGCAGGGCGTCCATGGCGATCTCGACCGTGCGGTCCAGCTCCCAGGCGCCGGCCGTCTCGATCTGGTCCTGGAGCCGCGACTGGTCGGCCAGCAGCCTCTCCATCTCGTCGGGCTCCAGGGGCTCGGCGAAGCGGGCGCTGATGGCGTTGAAGCGGTCGAGCAGCGCCCGGGTCCCGGCCACGCCTTCCTCGACCACCTGCACCACGGTCTTGGCGGGGTCGAGCTGCGGCTCCTGCGGGAGGAGACCCACCCGGATGCCCTTGGCCGGGAAGGCCTCGCCGAGGAAATCGGGATCCTGGCCGGCCATGATGCGCAGCAGCGAGCTCTTGCCCGCGCCGTTTGCGCCCAGCACGCCGATCTTGGCTCCGAAGAAGAACGACAGCCAGATGCCCTTGAGGATCTCGCGCCTGGGGGGCACCACCTTCCCCAGGTCCTTCATGGTGTAGATGAATTCAGGCATCCGCAGGCTCCACGGTGTCGCGGGTTGGGGGCGTGCGAGGCGCGGCCGCTCCGGGGCTGGCCCCATTTCGGGCTGACGCCGCCGCGCGGCGCGCGTCTATAGTGCGGGAACGCGTTCTCTCGCCGATCGGTCCAGGAGGATACCCGTCATGGCAGCCACGCGCATCACCGTTCGCGGCAACGGGCCGCTGTTGGTGGAAGGGGACTTCGAGATCGTGGACGTGAACGGCAGGCCCTACGGGCTCGCCGGGCGCACGCGCGTCTCGCTGTGCCGCTGCGGCCAGTCGGAGGACAAGCCCTTCTGCGACGGGCACCACAAGGCCTGCAGCTTCCAGGCGGAGTCCGCCCGCGCGACCTGCCGCCGCCCGCGCCGCCCAGGCCGGCGGGGGCGTAGCCGGCGCGGGGCGGCC
>JBBIHL010000121.1:0-8415 GCA_037447075.1 Candidatus Eiseniibacteriota bacterium
GAGCGCCTCTTCGAGCGGGCCCAGCGCTACCTGGGACGCGGCAACATCGAGGGCCGCCGCATGGCCGGCGAATGCCTGCGCCGGGCCACCCTGCTCGACCCCCGGAGGGTGGACTACCGGCTCGCCCTGGGCGACCTCTACCAGCGCCAGGGCTTCTGGCGCGAAGGCCGGCTCCAGTACGAGGCCGCGCTGGCGGCGGACTCCACCAGCGGCGCAGCCTACTTCGGCATCGGCGAGTACTGGAGGCACGACTACCTCAAGTACCTCGACCGCCGCTCGCTGGAGAGCGCCGTCGCCGGCTACTCGGCGTGCGTCCGGCTCGCCCCCGGCCGCGGCGAGGCGTGGGTGAGGCTCGCGGCCCTCCACATCGAGCAGGGCAACGTGCGGGCGGCCTTCGCGGCGGCCGGGCACGCCGTGGAGGCCGACTCGGCCGGCGCCGACGCCCTGCTCGCCCTGGCCCACGTCGCCTACCGGATGGGCCAGGTGGAGGCGGCGGAGCGCGGCTTCGCCCGGGCGCTGCCGCGGCTGGACCGCGAGGCCCGCGCCTACTTCGAGGACATCGCCCCGGTGGCGAGCGAGCGCGACACCTTCCAGCTGCGCCGGCTTCCCACCCCGGCCGCCCAGGCCGAGTTCGTTCGCCGCTTCTGGAAGTCCCTCGACCCCGACCTGGGCACCGCGGTGAACGAGGCGCAGGTGGAGTACTGGTCGCGCGCCGCGCAGGCCTACTTCCTCTACTACGATCCCCGCCGTCGCGAGTGGGACGAGCGCGGCGAGGTCTACGTGCGCTACGGACCGCCCGAGTCCGCCGACTACGAGCCGCTCTTCAAGCCGCGCATGGAAGGCATCTGGAGCCTGCGGCTCTTCCCGTTCAACACGCTGGTGTGGAGCTATCCCAGCCTGGGGATGACGGTGGCGATGACCGACCGCACCTTGAACGGCTTCTACGGGCTGCCGCCCGCGCTGTACTACGACCCCGATCCCCGGCCCTCCCCGGAGGCGCTCTCGCGGGGGCAGGACCGGCTGCTGGCGAGCAGCGGCGGGCGCGGCGTGTTCCCGCGGCTGCCGCCCGCCGCGCGGCCGCTGCCCATGCTGGCCACGGTGGCCCGCTTCCGCGCGGCGGACGGGAGGAACTCCCGGCTGGTCGCGGCGCTCAGCGCCGCGGCCAACCCCGCCGAGAGCCTGTGGGCCGAGGCCGTGGTGCTGGACAGCGCGATGCGCGAGGTGGGGCGCCTGGGCCGCGCGCCGGGTGTTTCCGCCTGCAAGCCCGGCGCGGAGCGGATGGCCGAGTTCGACTTCGACCTGGCCCCCGGCAGCTACCTGGTGGGGCTCTCGGCCCGGGACGGCAACGGGAGGCGCGGGGCGTGGCGCTCCGAGGTCCGCGTGCCCGAGCGGCCGGAGCAGCTCGAGCTGTCCGACCTGCAGGTGGCGTGCGGCCCGCCTCCGGTGCCCAACGACCCGCTGTTCCACGTGAACCCGAATCCCGCGGCGCGCATTCCCGTGGGGGATCCGGTGGGGGTCTACTTCGAGGCCTACGGGCTGGTCCCGGGCGTGGACGGGCTCGCCCGCTTCACCGTGGAATACACCGTGCGCTCGGCCGAGCGCGACGAGCGCCCGTGGATCGCGCGGCTGTTCTCCCGGCGCGAGCGCATCCCGGCCGTCTCCGCCCGGCGCAGCGACCAGCACCAGGGGGAGCTGCGCCGCCAGTTCGTCACCATCCCCGCCCAGGGCCTGCCCTCCGGTTCCTACCGGCTGGAGATCCGGCTGCGCGACGACGTGGCCGGGGTGGAGACTCGGCAGGAGACGCGGTTCGAGAAGATCTGAAGGACCGGGCCGCCCCGGGCCCCGGGGTGCCTCGGGCCGCCGCCCGCCGGTCACGGGATGGGCGCCCACTTCCGGTGTGCCTCGGCATCCGCCCAGGTGATACCGTCCCCCGCCACGACCGCATCCTCATCGCCTGGAGGTGCTCCCATGCTTCGCCCCTTGAAGAACTGCCGTACCGTGCTCGCGCTCGTCGTCATCGCCGTGGGTGGTGCCGCAGCCCGTGGATTGGCGGCGGCTCCCGCCGGCCGACCCTCGGCCAAGCCATCCGCCGTGAAGGCGACCAAGGCCGATCCCTACGACGCGAGCCAGCTCGCCGGGCTCGAATGGCGGTGCATCGGCCCCTATCGCGGCGGCCGCGTCGTGGCCGTGACCGGCGTCGTGGGCCAGCGCAATGTCTACTACTTCGGCGGCACCGGCAGCGGGATCTGGAAGAGCGTGGACAGCGGCGTGAGCTGGCGCAACCTCTCGGACGGCCAGCTCGGCACCGGCTCGGTCGGGGCGATCGCCGTCGCGCCCTCGGACGCCAACGTGCTCTACGCGGGGATGGGCGAGGGCTGCGTGCGCGGCAACGTCTCGCACGGCGACGGCGTCTACCGCTCCACCGATGGCGGCAAGACCTGGAAGAACGTCGGCCTGCGCGACTCGCGGCAGGTCGGCCGCGTCCGGGTGGACCCGCAGGACCCCGACCGGGTCTACGTCGCCGCCCTCGGGCACACCTTCGGCCCCAACTCCGAGCGTGGCGTCTTCCGCTCGCGCGACGGCGGCGCGACCTGGAAGCGCGTGCTGTTCGTCAACGACAGCACCGGCGCCGTGGACCTCTGCATGGACCCCAAGAACCCCCGCGTCCTCTACGCCGCCACCTGGCAGGTCCATCGCACGCCGTGGAGCATGGCGAGCGGCGGGGCCGGCAGCGGCCTGTGGAAATCCACCGACGGGGGCGACACCTGGCGGCGGCTCACCGGCGAGGGGCTGCCCAAGGGCATCTGGGGGCGCGTCGGGGTGGCCGTGTCTCCCGCCAACACCGACCGGGTGTGGGCCGTGATCGAAGCGGACGAGGGCGGGGTCTATCGCTCCGACGACGCCGGGCGCACGTGGAGGAGGCTGAACGACGATCGTAACCTGCGCCAGCGCGCCTGGTACTACACCCACGTCTACGCCGATCCCCGGAACCCCGAGGGGGTCTACGTCCTCAACGTCCAGTTCTTCCGCTCCCTTGACGGCGGTCGCACCTTCCGGCCGATCGCAACGCCGCACGGCGACAACCACGACCTCTGGATAGATCCCGACGACCCCCAGCGGATGATCGAGGGCAACGACGGCGGCGTGAACGTGACCGACGACGGGGGCCTCTCGTGGACCCAGCAGGACAACCAGCCGACCGCGCAGTTCTACCACGTCATCACCGATGACGCCTTCCCCTATCGGGTCTACGGGGCCCAGCAGGACAACAGCACGGTGGGCATCGCGAGCCGCACGAGCCACCCGGGCATTGACCGCACAGACTGGTACCCGGTGGGCGGCGGCGAGAGCGGCCACATCGCCCCCAAGCCCGGCGAGCCGGAGGTGGTCTACGCCGGCTCCTACGACGGCTACCTCACCCGTCTGGACCACCGCACGGGCCAGGCGCGGGACGTCAATCCCTACCCCGACAACCCCATGGGGTGGGGGGCCGAGGGGGCGAGGTACCGCTTCCAGTGGACGTTCCCGATCGTGATCTCGCCCCACGACCCGAACACCGTCTATGCAGGCTCGAACGTGCTCCACCGCTCGACCAACGAGGGGCAGAGCTGGGAGGTGATCAGCCCGGACCTCACGCGCAACGATCCCGGCAAGCTCGGCCCCTCCGGGGGCCCGATCACCAAGGACAACACCAGCGTGGAGTACTACTGCACGATCTTCGCCATGGCCGAATCACGCCTGCAGAAGGGGCTGCTGTGGGTGGGCTCGGACGACGGGCTGGTGCACGTGTCGCGCGATGCCGGCAAGACCTGGAGGAACGTGACGCCGCCGCGGCTGCCGGCATGGTCCATGATCAGCCAGATCGAGCCCGGGCCGCACGATCCCGGCACCGCCTACGTCGCGGCCAACCGCTACAAGCTCGACGACTACCGGCCTTACGTCTTCGTCACCCGCGACTACGGCCATACGTGGGGCTCCATCGCGGGCGATCTGCCCCTGGACGGCGGCTTCGTGCGCGTCGTCCGGGAGGATCCGGTGCGCAAGGGCCTGCTCTACTGCGGCACCGAGACGGGGCTCTACTTCTCGATGAATGGCGGGGAGCGCTGGCGCCCGCTGCGGCTCAACCGCCCGGGACTGATCGCCGACCTGACCAAGCCCGACGGCGAGGCGAAGGGCGCCCTGCCCGTGGTGCCGGTGACCGACCTGGTCGTCAAGGACGACGACCTGGTCGTCGCCACGCAGGGGCGGGCGTTCTGGATCCTCGACGGCCTCGGCCCGTTGCGGCAGATGTCGGCCGAGGCGGCGGCCGCGGACGCCTGGCTCTTCAAGCCGTCGGCGGCCTACCTGTTCGGCGGTCCGCCCGGCGGCGGCAGGAACTCGGGGGCCAACCCGCCGCCGGGTGCTCTGATCTACTACCGCCTCGGGCGGGAGCCCAAGGAGAATGAGGAGGTGAGTCTCGAGTTCCTGGACGAGAAGGGTCAGCTCATCCGCAAGCTCACGAACAAGGAGGAGCGGGTCGTGGGGGAGCCCCAAGGCCCCGAGGAGGAGGCGGGCTTCTTCGCGCGCTTCCGCGCGCCGCGCAAGATCCCCGCCCAGGCGGGGCTCAACCGCTTCGCCTGGGACCTGCGCTACCCGGAGGCCAGCCGCTTCGAGGGCCTGATCCTGTGGGGGGGCGGCCTCCAGGGCCCGACCGTCGTGCCCGGCCGCTACCAGGTGCGGCTCACCGCCTGGGGCAGGTCGCAGACGCAGAGCTTCGAGGTGCGCAAGGACCCGCGGCTCGCCACCACGCTCGCCGACTACCAGAAGCGCTTCGAGCTCCACCTGAAGATCCGCGACAAGCTCAGCGAGACGCACGAGGCCATCACCCGGCTGCGCGACGTGCGCGAGCAGGTGAAGGTGGTGGCGGAGCGGGCCAAGACGGCCTCCAAGGACACCACCATCGCCGCGGCGGCCCGGGCGCTCACCGGCAAGCTGACCGCGATCGAGGAGGCGCTCTACCAGACCAAGAACAAGAGCAACCAGGACCCGCTCAACTATCCCATCCGGCTGAACAACAAGCTGAGCAGCCTGACCGGGGTGGTGGCGAGCGCCGACGCGGCCCCGACCGACGCGTGCTACGCCGTGTACAACGACGTCGCGGGCAAGATTGACGTCGAGCTCGGGAAGCTCAAGGAAGCGCTGGGCCAGGACCTCGCGGCCTTCAACCGGCTGGTGCGCGAGCAGGAGATCCCGGCGGTGGTGGTGAAGAAGAAGAAGGAGGGGGCGGCGGGCGCCGCGGGCGCGAGTCCGTAGGGGTGGCGCAATTCGACCTGGCAATCGCCCAAGGCCCTCGGGCTTGCAGCCCCCGTCAGGGATACGGGAACCGAGACGTGAACCCCATGGTGAACGTGATCGAGGCGAGGACCGCGCCGCTGGTGCTGGGCCGCAGGCTGGACAACGCGTCGCGGGCGTGCCGACCCATGAGCTACCGCCGGGACGGCTTCACAGCGCTCCGTGAAGCCGGCGGCCGGAGGGACTGATGCCCCGCAAACCGCCCGCCTACTACCTGGCTCGGCTGCAGAGGATGGCGTGCGCCCGCGGCGGAGTGCTCCTTTCGCGCGCCTACCTCGGAGACGCCACGAAGCTTCGCTTCCGTTGCGCCGAGGGTCACGAGTGGGGGGTGACTCCATCCCAGATCAAGCAGGGACGATGGTGCCCGGTGTGCTGGGTCCCCCGAGCCGCCGCGAAGAACCGGGCCCACGGCCTGGCGCGGCTGCGTCGTGCCGTCGCGCGGCGCGGCGGGACCATGGTCTCGCGGCGCTATCGGGGAACCAAGTCCCCGCTGCGCTTTCGGTGCCGGCGGGGCCACGAGTGGAGAACGGCTCCGGATGGCATCCTGCGGGGCACCTGGTGCCCGCACTGCGCCCTCGAGCGCCGCGCAGCATTTGCCGCAAAGCAGAAGGGGCGGGTGTTCCGCAGGCTGCAGCGCATCGTGAAGCGGCGTGGCGGAGACATCCTGCCTCCGGGCTACACCAACTTCGCGACGCCGCTTCGCGTCCGGTGTGCTCGCGGTCATGCCTGGACGCCATGGGTCAAGAGCCTCTTTCACGGCGCGTGGTGCCCGACCTGCACGCAGGGGGCCCTGCTCGCCGAGCTGCGCGCCCTGTCCGAGCGGCGCGGAGGTGAATGCCTGGCTCGGTCCTGCCGCAGCGGCCACGAGCGACTGACCTGGCGTTGCGTGCAAGGCCATCGCTTCGTGTTGACCGGCAATAAGGTCAAGGCCGGCACCTGGTGCGGGAGATGCCGCGGGACCGTGCGGGGAGACATCGAGCGGATGCGACGGATGGCCCGAGCGCGCGGTGGCGAATGCCTGTCCAAGGCGTACCTCGGTACCAAGACGAAGCTCCGCTGGCGCTGCCGCGAGGGTCACGAGTGGAACGCGATACCGGGATCCATCGTCCAGGGCACGTGGTGCCGGATATGCCAGTCGCGGGGCGGTCACAGCCTCGCGCGCCTGAGCATCCACATCATGCGCCACATGGCGGCCGAGCGAGGGGGAGCCTGCCTGTCGACGAGCTACCGCGGAGCCGGGGTGCCACTCCGCTGGCGCTGTGCGCGGGGCCACGTGTGGAGGGCCCGCCCGGGCCGGATGCGAAGGGGCCAGTGGTGCCCGGTATGCGCCCGCGCAACGGCCGGCACTCTCGAAAGGATGCGCGAGCTGGCCATGCAGCGCGGCGGCCGCTGCCTGTCCATAACCTGGCACAACCATCGCCAGCGGCTGGCGTTCCAGTGTGGCCGGGGCCACCGGTTCCGCGCGCTTGCAAGCGTGATCAAGACCGGCGTGTGGTGCCCGGCCTGCCGCGCGTAGGCGGCGCGCTGCCGCGCGAAAACCGACGGCAGCCCGATGCCGTGCTCTTCCACGCGTCACTCGCCACCTCCCTCGCTGGCCGCTGGGAGCCGATCGTGGAGGCAGGGTTCTCGCCTCACCGCCACGGGCTCCGCCCGGGACTCGGAACGGTCGTGGCGTTGCGCGATCGGGACGTTCATAGGGTGGCGGAACGGGTCGCGGACGGCGACCATCCACTTCGAGGCCCAGGAAGTACAACCCCGCCCGAACCCGCTGTCCGTCGTTGCCGCGGCCACCCCCGCAACCCGCTGCCGCATTCTCCACTGCGGTTTCGGCCCGCGGCTGCCGATATAGCGCAGGACCAGGGAGGAAACCGCACCCGTGGAATCGAGAGCTTCCGCCGGCCGGCCGCGCGTTCTGGTGGTGGACGACGAGGCCGACCTGGTCTCGGTGCTGCGCATCGGCCTGGAGGCCGAAGGCTTCGAGGTGATCGAGGCCCATGACGGCGAGAGCGGCCTGCGCCGCGCGCAGCAGGACCGGCCGGACCTCATCGTGCTGGACCTGATGCTGCCCCGGCTGGACGGCTACAAGGTGTGCCGCATGCTCAAGTTCGACGAGCGCTTCCGGCACATCCCCATCATCATCTTGAGCGCGCGCGCCCAGGAGGAGGACCGCCGGCTCGCCATGGAGATGGGGGCCGACCAGTACCTCACCAAGCCCTACGAGGTGAAGGAACTGGTGGTGCAGATCCGCCAGAAGCTCAAGCTGCCGCCGGCCGCGAACGGCCAGCCGCCGGAAGCGCAAGCCGCCTGAGACCCCGGGGTCGCGGGCCGCGTCAGTCCACCGCGGCCGGGGTGCGGGCGATCACCGCGCGCATCGGCTCGTGCAGCAGGCCGTTGGTCGCCAGGATCTCGCGCCCCTCCAGCTGGAACGCCGCACCCGCGAAGTCGGAGACCACGCCGCCCGCCTCGCGCACCAGCAGCACGCCGGCCGCCATGTCCCACGGCGAGAGGGAGCGCTCCCAGAAGCCGTCGAACCGCCCGCACGCCAGGTAGGCCAGGTTGAGCGCGGCCGAGCCGTCGCGCCGGATGGCCTGCGCCGCGGTGAGGAAGGCGGTGAAGAGCGGCAGGATCTTCTCCGGGTGGCGGCGCACGTCGTAGGGGAAGCCGGTCACGAGCAGCGCCCGCTCCAGCGCCGCGATGCGCGAGACCCGGATGGGCCGGCGGTTGAGCGTGGCCCCGCCGCCCCGGGTTGCCGCGAACAGCTCGTCGCGGATGGGGTCGTAGACGCAGCCGGCCTCCAACCGGCCCTCGCTCTCGACCGCGATGGACACGGCGAAGAACGGGTAGTTGTGCGCGAAGTTGGTGGTGCCGTCGAGCGGGTCCACGATCCAGCGCGTCGCGGACCCGGCGTGGGCGCCGCTCTCCTCGGTGAGCACCGCGTGCCCGGGGAAGCGCCTGCGCACCTCGCCCACCAGGAACGCCTCGGAGCGGCGGTCGTACTCCGTCACCAGATCGATCTCGCCCTTGAAGTCGGGGTGGTGCTCCCGCCCGTAGCCTTCGCGCAGCAGGGCACCCGCCCGCAGCGCC
>JBBIHL010000122.1:0-1438 GCA_037447075.1 Candidatus Eiseniibacteriota bacterium
CTCCAGCAGAAGCAGCACCAGCGAGGCGGGGAAGGCGAAGGCGAGCGCCTTGAGCTGGATCAGGCGCTGGAACTCGTCGAGCGCGCCGATCGCGCGGTAGAAGGCCACGACCAGCAGCACGAACGCCGGGACCGGCACCAGGGCGACCGCCACCTTGAGCGGCGTGGGAAGCGCCGCCATGGCCAGCACCAGGCGTGCGGCGCCGAAGGTCACGACGAACACCATGCCGACCGCGAACAGCGTCCAGTCTCCTCGACGCTTGCTGGCAGGAAGGTTCACGTTGCCGCCTTTCATCGGTAGCGCCGGTTGGCGATCACGAGCCCCACGGCCCAGAGGCCCGCCATCACCGGCCACAACCACGCCCCCCAGTCGATCTCCGGCAGGCCGGCGTTGATCAGGAACCCGTAGCCGGTCCCGAGGATGCCGGTGCCGGCGAAGGCGAGCGCCAGCGCTTCGAGCTGGATGCGCCGCTGGAGCTCGTCGAAGTGGCGCAGCGGGCGGGCGATCGCCACGATCAGCACCGCGCTCGCCGCGCCCTGCAGCAGGGCGACCGCGATCCGTCCCGGCGAACGCAGCGGGAGCAGCCGGCCCACCCAGGCGGCGGCCACGATGGCAACCGCGGTCAGCAGCGCCGTGGCGAAGAAGCGGCGCTTCCAGCGAGCGAGCGCCTCCTTCGAGAGGGGAGGATTGCAGTCAGGCAGCATCGGCGGGCCTCCGGCGGTGGTTTGAGCCTCCGGAGGCAGTGTAAAGCATCCTTGTCAGAGTGTCAAGCGAAGTTGACAGGGCTTCGTGGAGCACCGCCCGACAGGCCCGCAGCGGGAAGGGCCTTTGCCCCGCCGGACTCTACCCCTGGTGCTCCGGCCGCAGCAGGTCGTTCACGATCTTCACGGGGTTGAACACCGCGGTCGGGGTCTCGACGAAGATCGTGTTCCACCCGGCCATGGCCCCGTTCCACAGCCCGGGCCGCTCCAGGGCCAGCAGCTCGCGCCCGCCCGATGACCTGTGCGTGAGGATCGCCGCGCGCTCGTCCGTGTAGCCCGCCAGGTCGAAGGGCTCGCCGCGATGATCGCGCAGGCCGCAGGCCATGAACACCGGGTTGAAGTGGGTCGAGCGGCGCAGGATCTCCTGCTGGGTGGGCGAGGCCGGATCAACCTGCGCCGTCTCCACGATCTGGAGCGATACGCTCCCGTCCGCGTCCTCCACCCAGAACGGTCCGCCGCCCGGCTCGCCGGTGTTGGGGACCATGCCGCACACGCGCAGCGGGCGATGCAGCGCGGCGAAGACCGCGCGCCGGCGTTCCGCACCAGCGCCTTGGCTGAACTCGCCCTTCCGGTGGAACGCGGCGCGCGCGAAGCGGGCGGCCTCCTCCGGCGCCTCCGCGTCTCCCGGCTCCTCCAGCCGGCGAAGGAGTGTCCAGCCCTGCTCCTGCACGCGCATC
>JBBIHL010000122.1:1468-8402 GCA_037447075.1 Candidatus Eiseniibacteriota bacterium
CGGCCCCAGCGCAGCGTCGCCGGGCGCAGTCGCGCGGCCGCGACGTTGTCCACGTTCTTCACGAACACGAGGTCACCGCCGGTCGCCGCGAGGTTTCCCAGGAGCGCCCCGTGCCCGGCGGGCCGGAACAGCAGCCGGCCATCGGCTTCGCGGAACGGCTGCCCGCTGCCGTCGAGCGCCAGCGTGTCGGTGGCGGGGTTCTGGGTGGAGAACTCCACCTTGAAGCGGACCCCCAGCTCCGCTTCCAGGCGCCCCCGCAGCCGCCCGAGCAGCGCCTGGAAGCTCGCCAGGTGCTCCGGCGAGACGGTGAAGTGCACCCGGCACCGCCCCCGGGAGTCCCTCACCAGTGCCGCCGCCTCGCGCAGGTGCTCCTCGAAGGCGGTGCGGGCGCCTTCCGGGTGGGCGTGGAAGGGCAGCAGCCCCTTGGGTTGCTCGGCGTATCCCAGGGCGTCCTCCCCCAGGAGCGCGTCCAGGATCGGGCGGTAGGACCCGCGCCGCAGCAGCTCGTCCATCGAGTGGCCCTGGCGCTCGAGCGCCCGCGCCAGCTCGTCGCGGAAGGGGAGACGCGGCAGGCCTTCGAGGAAGGCCAGCAGCGCTTGGGCCTCGGCCTCGCCGCGGCGCGCGGCCTCCTGCGCCGTCGAGTTCCCGGCCGAGCCCACGGAAGTGGAGCAGCTCCCTGAACATCCGCGTCGCCGCGCCGGAGGCCGGCACGAACACGCTGCAGCGCCCTTGCGCCGCGGCCAGGGCGTGCCGCTGGCGCAGCTCCGCGACCTCGCCCTCACCGAGCGCCAGGATGCCGTCCCCCACGGCGCACGGCCGCACGAGCCGCGCGTAGGGAGGCGGCCGCCGCAGCAGCTCGACCTGCCGCGTCGCCTCTTCCACGCCGATGCCGCGCACCCGCAGCTGCTCCAGGTCGGCGGGGGAGAAGGGCGCGGCCGGGGAGCCGGCGCTCACGAGTGGGCTTCCCCGAGCAGCTCGGCCAGGTGTACCACGCGGGCGCGCAGCCCGCGCTCCCGCGCGCCCCGCGCCATGTGGAGCTGGCAGCCGGGATTCGACGCCAGCACCACGTCGGCGCCGCAGGCGGCCACCGTCTCCAGCTTGCGCTGGAGCTGCCGGTCGGCCATCTCCGGGTGCGTGAGGTTGTAGACCCCGGCGCTGCCGCAGCACCAGTCGGAGTTGGCCAGCTCCACCACCTCCACGCCCGGCAGCGCCCGCACCAGCCGGCGGGGGGCGTCGCGCACCTTCTGCGCGTGCGCCAGGTGGCAGGGGTCGTGGACGGCGACCTTGAGCGGCCTGGCGCCCGGGGCGGCGAGCGGCCGCGAAGGCGCCGGCAGGCCCAGCTCGGCGAGGGCCTCCGAGATATCGCGCACCCGCGCCGCCAGCCCCGCGGCGGCGTCGGACCAGGCCTCGTCGTGCAGCAGGTGGCCGCATTCGCGCAGCGCCGCCCCGCAGCCGGCCGAGCCGTTCACCACCCACTCGAAGCCGCCGAGGGACTCTCGCGCCTGCGCGAACGCGCGCACGCTGTCCCGCGCCAGCCGCTTGGCCGCGCTCCGGTAGCCCGAGTGCGCGTGCAGGGCGCCGCAGCAGGTCTGGCCGCCCGGCACCACCACCTGGCATCCGGCCAGCACCAGCAGCCGGACCATCTCCTGGTTGACGCGCGGGAACATCACGTCCATCACGCAGGTGGTGAAGAACGCCGCGCGCGCCCGCGCCCGGCCGGCGGGGTGGAAGACGAGCCCGTCCTCGCGCCGCTCCAGGCGCGCCCCCGCGGGAAGCCGCGGCGCCACGCTTTCCAGCGCCCGCTGGCGACGGGGGAGCAGCGGCGGCGTCAGGTCCCAGCCCTGCACGGCGAAGCGCGGCAGGCGCCCGCGCACGGCCGGGCTGCGCATCAGGGCCGCGATCGGTCCGCGCTGCGAGAGGCGCATCAGGTCGGCCGCCAGGTGGAGGCGCTCGCGCACGGGGAAGAGCGTCTCCAGCGCCCAGCCGCCCAGGCGCGTAAGGAGCGAGCGCCGCTCGGCCCGGCGGGTCATCTGGCCGCGCACGGTCTCGATCAGCTGCCCGTAGGGCACTCCCGCCGGGCACACGGTCTCGCAGGCCCGGCACGCCAGGCAGCTGTCCAGGTGCTCGGCCACCGGGTCGTCGGGCCCGATGCGCCCTTCGGCCAGCGCGCGCATCAGGTAGATGCGCCCCCGCGGCGACTCGGGCTCGATCTTGGTCTCGCGATAGGTCGGGCAGGCGGTGAGGCAGAGGCCGCAGTGGATGCAGGTGCGCAGCCCGCGCGGGTCGGGTGCGCCGTCGGCGTCGAACCACGAGGGGCCGGCGACCCGGGCGAGCTCCAGACGCGCGGCTGCCGCGGGGGGCGTCGGGAAAGCTGGATGTGCCGGAGCATCCATGCCCCCAACTTAACCCTGGGGAGCGCAGCGGCGAAGCGTCATGTGGGCGCGCTGTCCAGTGGAGGATGTTGGGCGGGCGGCCCGCTGCCTCCTGCCTCTGGGGCGAGGAGCAGCGTGATGCAGTCGCGCCGCACGGCATCGGTGACAAAGCGGTGCACGGCGAGCCCCGCGCGCCGCGAGCGCTCCCCCATCAGCTCCGGCGTCATCACCGAGAACGCCGCCTTGGGGCGTTCTCCCCGTCGCACCGCGGCGGCGTCGGCGAGGGACCTCCGCCAGCCGAGGTCGGAGAAGGTGTTGGCATGGTGGATCACGGCCCGGCCTCCGGCGCGCAGCAGGCGGCGCAGCTCCACGAGGTAGAGGTAGATCTCCCAGTGGCGCAGGTGGACGAAGACGTCGTAGGAGAACGCGGCGTCCACGGAACCCTCCGCCAGCGGGATCCTCCCCGTCCCGTCTACCTGCAGATACTCCACCCGCGGCTCCTGCGCGAATCGCCTGCGCAGGAGCTTCAGCATGGTGGGGGAGGTGTCGGCCGCGATCAGCCGGCGGGCGTGGCGCAGCAGGATCGCCGTGAACCTCCCTCCGCCCGCCCCGATCTCCAGCAGCGTCCCCGTGCTGCCCAGGAAGGGGGCGAACACGCGTTCGTCCAGGTGCTCGACGATCCTCTCCGGCGGAACGTCCACGCCGATGACGTCCGGAGCGTTCCATTCATCCCCCAGGAAGCCGCCGGACGGACCGCGCCGCGTGTGGTCGCGGGCGTACCATTCCCATTCCTGGGCGACGGGTGAGTCGGGGAGCCGGCGGCCGAGCAGCCGCCGGCCCAGGGCCCGCAACGGCGCGGGCACGATGCGAGTCGGGAAGCGCATCAACTGGCCCCTCCCGGAACCGCCCGGCGCCGCGGCAAGCGGGGGCGAGGCGGCCCCGCTACCGCCGCGCCCGCCTCCCCAGGATGCCCTCGATCTGCATCAGGTGGTTGAGGTCGTGGCCGGCCATCAAGCGCGAGAGCTTGCGCACCGTCTCCTTGCCGCGCTCCTCGTGCACGCCGTGGCGCAGCCACTGGGCCGGGGTGAGCGAGCGCTGCAGGGCCAGGTTGTTCTCGCGCAGCACGGTGAACAGCTCCAGCGAGCGGTCGGGGTCCATGGTTCGGTAGCGCGAGACCCGCGCCCAGGCGTTCTGGTCCATGGCCTGGATGAGCGTCCCGCTCCGGGTCAGCTTCATGCGCAACCGGTAGGCCCACACCAGCTCGGTCTCGGCCAGGTGGGCCAGGATCTCGCCCACCGACCACTTGCCGGGACGCGGCCGCCTCAGCAGCTCGCGCTTGGGCACCCCCTGCACCAGGTGAGCCAGCCGCTTGGGTGACTCGAGCTGCACGCGCAGCGGGTTCTTCCCCTCCACGTAGCCCAGGATGCGCCGGGTGTACTGCTTCATGGTCTCGCGCATGCTCCTCGTCTCCCTGCCTTATGGAACCAGCACCACCTTGCCGAAGTGCTCGCTGCGCTCGATGCGCTCGTGCGCCTGCCGGGCCTGGGAGAGCGGCATCACCGTGTCCACCACCGGCTTCAGGCGCCCCTCGCGCACGAAGCGCAGCGCCTCGACCAGCTCCGCGCGGCGCCCCATCCACGAGCCCAGCAGCGCCAGGTGGCGGCCGAAGAGGACGTTGACGTCCAGGCTCACCTTGGCCCCGGTGGTGGCCCCGCAGGTCACCAGGCGCCCGTTGCGCGCGAGCGAGGCCACCGCGCCCTCCCACAGCGCCGCGCCCACGTGCTCGAAGACCACCTCCACGCCCTTCTTGCCGGTGAGCGCCCGCACCTCGGCGGTGACGTCCTGGGTGCGGTGGTTGATGACCGCGTCGGCCCCCAGCGCCCGGGCGCGCTCGAGCTTGTCGGGCGCGCCGGCGGTGGCGATGACCCGCGCTCCCCACAGCTTCGCCACCTGGATGGCCGCGCTCCCCACGCCGCTGGAGCCGCCGATCACCAGCACGTCCTCCCCCGGCTTCACGGCCGCCCGGCCCACCAGCATGTGCCAGGCGGTGAGGAACACCAGCGGCACCGCCGCGGCCTGCTCCCACGGGAGGTTCTCGGGGTAGGGGAGGCAGTTGGCTCCCGGCACCGCCACCTTCTCGGCATAGCCGCCGTTGCGCTTGCGGCCCAGCACGTCGTAGCTGCGGCACAGGTTGTCGTCGCCCGCCAGGCAGGCGGGGCAGGTGCCGCAGGAGAGCGTGGGCAGCACCAGCACCTTGTCGCCGGGCCGCACGTGGCGCACGCCCTCGCCCACCTGCGCCGCCACGCCCACCACGTCGTTGCCCAGGATGTGCGGCATCTGCACGTCCATGCCGCGCATGCCCTGGCGCACCCAGAGGTCCAGGTGGTTGATGGCGCAGGCCTTGACCTCCACCAGCACCTCGTCGGCCGCCGGGCGGGGGTCGGGGACCTCGCGGTGCTCCAGCACCTCGGGCCCGCCGAAGCGCTCGAAGACCACCGCCTTCATGGCCGGCTTCCCCGCCGGCCCCGCGCGGCGCCGCGCGCCGTGGCGCTATTCATCGAACAGCACCGTGGGCTCCTCGTAGAAGCGCACCCGGCGCTGCGCCCACTTCTCCTGCAGCCAGGCCTCCAGCCAACGGTTCTTCTCCTCCAGCGTGTGCGAGGTGTCGGTCATCCGCTCCATGGGCACGTTCACGTGCAGCGCGCGCCAGCGGATCAGGTGCCGCGTGACGCCGGCCGGCAGCCGGGCCCCGTTGGTCGCCAGCTCCACCACCTCGGCCGGCTCGAAGTGGGGGAACACCACCAGCGTCCGGACGTCCGGGTGGCGCTCCCGGGCCACCTCGAGGGACTCGGTGGACATGCGGTAGAAGCGCCGGCGTTCGCGGTAGGTGTCCACGATGGCGTTGAGGAGCTGGTTGCGCTCCTCGAGGGCGCGGCCCCCGCTGAAGACCGTCACCGATCCGCCTTCGTGCACCGCATAGGCCAGCGCCTCGCGGCGCGCGACCTGCGCGCGGGCGTGCAGCAGCGGCTGGTCGCCGCATTCGAGCCCGGCGATCGCGCGGCACGCCTCGAGCAGATCCTCGCGCGACGCCCCGCTCAAGGCGTGGTGCCAGGTGGAGAGGTGCACCCACGGGTCCTCGTAGCGGGCCACCTGCACCACCAGATGCGGGAGCCGGGCCTCGCGCGCCGCGGTGGCGCGGTTGGCTCCGTCCAGCACCACGTAGCGGGGGGACTCCGGGGGGCTCCCGGGCAGCCGCGCCACCACGGGCGGATTCCGCAGCACGGACTGCTCGCGGAAGTCCCGCACCAGCGGCTGCAGGCGCTGGGCATCGTGCCGCTCGTGGGGCACCAGCGAGTCGGTCGGCACGAAGCGCAGGTCGGGCAGGCGGAAGTCGTCGGGGCGTGCGGGGCGCATGGTGGGGAGCGCGGGCGGCGGGGATCGCCCCGCGCCGCTAGGCGCTGCGCGCCCCCTGGGGCGCGACGCGGCCGCTGCGCTCGTATTCCCGGCGCAGCCGCTCCAGCATCGCCGGGCGCTGGTCGTAGAGCCGCCGCAGCGGGCGGGGCGCGTGCCGCGCCAGGGCGTAGGCGGTGAGCAACGGGAGGGCCACGGTGCTGTCCAGGTAGCACACCACGGCGTCCGGCAGGGTCTCCGGGTCGATCTTCCCCCACGACACGGCCTCGCCCGGAGTGGCGCCGGAGAGCCCGCCCACGTCGGGCCGGTCCGCCGTCACCTGCAGGAAGTAGTCGTGCCCCTTCTCCGCGATCCCCAGCACCTCCTGGATCTGCGGCTCGGTCTGCAGGACGAAGTTCTTGGGCGATCCGCCGCCCAGGACCCACACCGCGCTGCGCCCTCCGCTGGTCTTGGCGCAGTAGACGATGGCCGCGGTCTCGTTGACGTCGGCGTTCACGTCGAAGCGCAGCGTGTTGCCGACCAGCGCCTTGGCCGCCACGTTCATGCCGATCGAGGAGTCGCCCGGGGACGAGGTGTAGATCGGGACGCCGCATTCGTAGGCGGCGGCGAGCAGCGAGCGGCCCTTGACGCCGAGCGCCTTCTCGCGAGCCTGGACGTACTTGCCCAGCAGGTGATGGAACTCCGCCGTGCTCATGTCGCGCTGGAACTCGGGACCGGCGATCACCTCGTAGACGAAGGCGTCGGTGTCGAGCAGCACGCGGTAGTCGAAGAAGATGTCGTAGATGCGCACCACGCCCTGGTCGCGCAGCTTCACGTCGTCGGCCTGGTGGGTGCCGCGGTGCATGGAGTAGCCCAGGCCGAAGTGGAGGTCGTGGTAGAGGTTGGCGCCGGTGGACACGATCCAGTCCACGAACCCCGCCCGGATGAGCGGGATGAGCGCGCTCATGCCCAGCCCGGCCGGCGTGAGGGCGCCGGTCACCGACAGCCCCACCGTCACGTCCGGCTCCAGCATCTTGCGCGCGAGCAGCTGCGCGCCCTCGCGCAGGCGCGCGGCGTTGTAGGCCAGGAAGGCCTGGTCCACCAGGTCGGCGGCGCTCATGTCGCCGCGGATCGGGGGCGGCTCGATGCGCGGTCCGGAGATGTGGGGGTTG
>JBBIHL010000123.1:0-8395 GCA_037447075.1 Candidatus Eiseniibacteriota bacterium
GTGCCCGAAGGCGAAGGGCACGAGCAGGGTCGGCCCCAGGCCCCAGGCCAGGCCCGCCCACGCCATGCCGGCGGTCCCCGCGCCCCACAGGGCGCGCGCCAGCGCGGCGGTGGCCAGCATGCCCGCGAGGTGGGCGAGCAACGGGCCGGCCAGCGGGCAGGCCCTGGGCATCCGCGCCTTCTCGTAGAGATCGAGCAGCGCATCCGGCAGGTACTGCGGCCGCGGGTCGGCCAGGCTGGCGGTCGAGGCGATGCCGGCGAGCACGTACGGATTCCAGAAGGTGCGCTGGCGCTCCTTCACCCAGCGATCCCGCGAGAACTCCGCGAAGGGCCGGAAGACCCGCGCGTCCCCCAGCACGAAGACGCGACCCTGGAAGAGCTGCGGGGCGAAGAGCGCGGCCCACACGGCCAGGATGATGGCGGCGGCCACGCCCCACCGGGCGCGGCGGGGCGCCGCCGGCCCAGGCGCACGCGGCGCAGCGGGGGCTTGCGAAGTCGGGCGGCGCCTGGTCATCTGGTCTCGGGAAGAGCTGCGATCGCCGTGGCCACGATGGCGCGACCATAGGCCGAGGATGCGGCGTGCGGCAAGGACGCCCCACCGCGCGGAGGCGAGCGATGCTCCACATCCGGCCCGCCGCCGGGGACGACGACCTGCGCGAGGTGCGCGCTCTCTTCGAGGAGTACGCGGGCTCCCTGGGGGTTGACCTCTCGTTCCAGTCGTTCGACCAGGAGCTGGCCGGCCTCCCCGGCGACTACGCGCCGCCCGCAGGGCGGCTCCTGCTCGCCCGTGAAGGAGCCGAGGCGGCCGGGTGCGTGGCGCTGCGCAGCCTGGGGGCAGGCGTCTGCGAGATGAAGCGCCTCTACGTGCGGCCCGCCTTCCGCGGGCGCGGGCTGGGCCGCCTGCTCGCCGGCGCCATCATCCAGGAGGCGCGCGCCGCGGGCTACCGGCGCATGCGCCTGGACACCCTGCCCGGCATGGCCGAGGCGCGGGCCCTCTACCGCTCGCTGGGCTTCCGCGAGATCGAGCCCTACCGTTTCAATCCCGTCCCGGGGACCGCCTTCATGGAGCTGGCGCTGGAGCAGGGCGCCGCCCGCATCGGCGATTGACCTGCACCACGCCCCGACCTACGCTGCCCGCGCCCTTTCAGCCCATCCAGGACTCCTGCGGAGGAGGTGGCAGCATGGCCGAGACCCTTCGCGTGGTCGCGCGATTCGCCGATGGCCGCGTCCTCAAGGGGACCACCCAGGACTTCTTCCCCAACCGCCCCAGCTTCCACCTGGTCCCGCAGGAGGGCGGCAAGCCCCTCGAGGTGCGCTGCAAGGAGCTCAAGGCCGTGTTCATCGTGAAGGACTTCGCCGGCGACCCCGCGCGGCAGGACGTGCGCGGCTTCGTGGAGCGTCCGGGCCAGGCTCCGCAGGGCAAGAAGCTGGCGGTCCGCTTCCGCGACGGCGAGCTGCTGTGCGGCTACTCGATGAGCTACCTGCCCGACCGCTCCGGCTTCTTCATGCTGCCGGCCGACACCGGCTGCAACAACCTGCGCGTCTACGTGGTGACCGCCGCCGCTGCCGAGATCAAGGCGGGTCCCGCGGCGGACGCGCTGGCGCAGAAGGCGCTCTCCGAGCAGAAGCCGGAGCAGGCCAAGGAAGGCCAGGGCGAACGGGGACCTTAGCCCGCTGCGTCCCGCCGCCGCTCGCTACATCATGGTCGCCAGCGAGATCTCCGTCCACTTGCCGTCCTTGCCCCTCACCTCCACCTTCTCGGGTCGGAGGGAGTGGCCATAGACGATCGTGCCGGTCGCCCGGACCTCCCGGGCCATGTGGTCCGAGAAGTTGAGCGACGGCGCCACCAGGACGTAGACCTCGCCCTTCGGGGTCAGCACCGCGACCGGGAGCCCCATCTTCGCGCAGGCCGCGGCGCAGTTCGGCATCTTGCCCTTGGGCGTGTCGTGATCCTGGCCCGCGTTCGCCGGGCTCATCGAGTAGCACTTGGTGTCAATGAGGACGCCGGTGATCGTGAGGCCCTTGCCCTTCGGGCCCTTCTCCTGCGAGCGAGCCGGCGCTACCGCCGTGAGGGCGATGGCCACCGCGAGGACCGAGACTCCCGTGAGACGACGCATGTTCCTCCTCCTTGCGTGGACGTGGATGCGGCCGGGTTCAGGCGCGGACCTGCTGCGGGATGGTCGCGACCGCGTGGGAGAGCCCGTAGACCGCCCCCAGCACGGCGCCGTAGACCATGTGGCCGAGCAGGCTGCCGCCGGCCATCAGCATCGAGCCGCTGAACAGGCCCATGCCCATCATGGGCATCACGACGAGCTGGGCTGCGAGCCACGGCAGCAGCCCGAAGACGGCGCCGCGCGCGATCGCGGGGCCGGGCAGGCGGTGGACGAACACGCCCGCGTAGATCAGCGCCAGCACGACGCCGATCACGAAATGCGCCATCCACCCCAGCGGGACGATGCCGCCCATCTTCGACGCGAGCATCTTCCCGATGTCCATCGGTGGCATTCCCATCGCCGGCGCCATGAGCATCACCGCGGTCATCGCCGCCGTCCCGGCCAGTCCGGCGAGCACCGCTTTGGTCGCATGCGGCTTCATGGAATCTCGCTCCTCCTCCTGGTGTAGGATCCGCCCCGTGGCCCGAGCCGCCGGCGGCGGCCGGCAGCGGCACCCGAGCCCTCTTCCAACCGGTATGTCTCCCCAGCCCGGCCGGCATTACACGAGACCCAGATGACAGGGCGGCGTGAAGGCCGGCCGGGCGAGAGGAGGCCCGATACCTGGCCCGGTTGGGACGAGGCGGCCCTGGTCGCGGGATTGCGCGCCGGGGATGAGGCGGCGTTTGCCGTGCTGGTGGAGAGCCTCCACGGCCGGCTGCTGGCGCTCGCGCGCTCGTTCTGCTCCCGCCCCGAGCTGGCCGAGGAGGCCGTGCAGGAGACCTGGCTGGCGGTGATCAAGGGGGTCGAGGGCTTCGAGGGCCGCGCGCCGCTGCGGTCCTGGATCTTCAGCATCCTGGTGCGCCGCGCCCGGACCCTCGCGGTGCGGGAGAAGCGGCACGGAGTCATCGCGCCACCCGACGAGCCGCCGGCAGGCGATGCCGAGGGAGCCGATCGTGAGCCCGGGATGGGAGCTTCCGGCCGGTGGGAAACCCCGCCGACGCCCTGGGGGTTCGAGGACCCGGAGGCGGCCATGCTCGGCCGCGAGGCGCTGGCCGTCGTCGAGGCGGCGCTCGAACGGCTCCCGGAAGCCCAGCGGTCTGCGGTATGGTTGCGCGACGTGGAGGGCGTCGGCACCGAAGACGCCTGTAACATCCTGGGCGTTTCGGAGACCCACTTTCGGGTGCTCGTCCATCGCGGGCGCTCGTCCATACGCCGGGCGCTCGACGCCTACGTCCAGGAGAGGCGGCCGGGTCCGGCGCGGGCCGGGCGACCTCGGGGAGCCGGGGAATGATCAGCTGCCACGAAGTCACGCGCCTGGCGGGCGAGTACCTGGAGCGACGGCTCAAGCTCCGCAGGCGCCTGGGGGTGTTCCTGCACGTCCTCATGTGCAAGGGCTGCCGGTCCTACCTCGAGCAGCTCCGGCTCACGCTGCTGGCGCTCCGGGCGATCCCGGCGCCGGAGGTTCCCCCGCAGAGGCGGGAAGAGCTGCTCCGGACGTTTCGGGAGCACCGTGGCGGCCGTTGACGGGCTCGGCGGGGCCGGAATCGGGGCAGGCCGGGAGGGCGCGGAGTCTCCAGCCCGGCGGGTCGCGGATCGGAGGAGATGTCCGTGAAGGAGCGGGGCGTGCTGTTGGGGTCGCTGGCGGCCGGGCTGCTGGCCTCGGCCTGCTGCATCGGGCCGCTGGTGCTGGGCGTGCTCGGGCTGGGCTCGCTCGGCCTCGGCGCGGCGCTGGCTCCGCTGCGGCCGTGGTTCCTCGCCGCCACGGCGGTGCTGCTTGCGGTCGGCTTCTACCTCGCCTATCGGCCGCTGCCGGCCCCGGGCTGCGTTCCCGGGGAGGCCTGCGCGATACCCGCGAGCCGGCGAACCCAGCGGGTCACGCTCTGGATCGTGACCGCGCTTGCCGTGGGCCTGGCGGCATACCCGGCGGGGGCCGCCCGGCTTGCCGCCGCGCGCCGCTCCGCGGCGGTCGTTCCGGCGGGTGGCGCGGAGGTCGTGCTGGACGTGCAGGGGATGACCTGCAGCGGCTGCGCGGCAGAGGTCGAGCACGAGCTGCGCCAGGTGCGCGGCGTGGTCGCGGCCGAGGTGAGCTTCGAGCGGAAGCAGGCGAGGGTCCGGCTATCGTCGCCGTCCCCCGCCGCGGGGGCGCTGGTCGAGGCCGTGGAGAAGGCGGGCTACCGCGCCACGGCGGCGAGCCGATAGCCGTGCCTGGAGAGAAGCGAGTTCGATGCCCAAGCGCGTCGTGATCTACAGCCAGCCCGGCTGAATGTTCTGCGAGCGGGCGAAGGAGTTCCTTCGCGGGCAGGGCGTGGGCTTCGAGGACCGGGACGTGAGCGCGGACGAGTCGGCGCTCGACGACCTGCGCCGGCTGGGCTACATGACCACGCCCGTGCTCCTCATTGATGGGGAGACGGTGGTCGGCTTCGACCAGGCGCGCATCCAGGCGCTCCTGGCCGGCCCCGAAGCGGGACGGTGAGCGGGGCGGGCGCGCCTCCGATCGGCGCGCCCCTCGGCGCCTAGCAGCACCCTCCGCCGGCGTAGTGCCAGGTGGGCGGCGTCACGATGAGGTCGCCGCGCTGCAGCCCGCGGAACCACGCCGCCGTCTTCATGCAGACCGGCAGCGGCACGTCCCGCACGACCGCGTGGCCGCGCCCGTCGTCGAACGAGTCCTCCGGCCCCACGTAGACCACGGTCTCGCCGGCGAAGACGCAGGGACCGTCGGGCGGAATCGGTGACTTCACCGCCACCAGCTCCACGGTCTCGAGCAGCAGGCCCTGCTCGACTCCGTAGCGGGCGCGATCCAGCACCCGGTAGGGGCGGCGGGCGCGGATCTCCACCTGGCCGAACCCGGCCCGCACGATGCGCTCCACGTAGCGCCTGAGCGGCAGGGCTCCCGAGAGGCACTGCGCGCGCAGGCGCTGGTCGGCGCGCAGGCGCTCGGGGATCTCCCGCTCGCAGATGGGGTCCGAGATGGCGAGCCGCCCGCCCGGCTTGAGCACGCGGGCCATCTCGGCGAGCGCCCGGTCCAGGTCGTCCTCGGTGAAGATGTTGAACAGGCAGTTCTGCGCGGCCAGGTCCACGCGCGCGTCGGGCAGGGGCAGGTCCAGCGCGTCCCCCTGCAGCAGCTCGACGAAATCCGGCCGGAACCAGTCGTTCTCGCGTGCCGCCTGCTCCAGGTTGGCGCGCGCGCGCTCGAGCATCTCGGGCACCGAGTCCACCGCGATCACCGACCCGGGCCGGCGGGTGAAGTAGGCGAACTGCAGGGCCTCGAGCCCGCCGCCCACGCCCACGTAGAGGATGTCCAGCTCCGGGCCGAGATCCTGCAGGTGCACCGTGGTGCCGCAGCCGTAGTTCATCGCCTCCATGATCCGCGGGATCGCCAGGCCGGGCAGCCTGAAGCGCGGGCCGGGCGTGCAGCACAGGCCCGGTTCGGGGGCCCCCGCGGCCTGGCGATAAACCTCGCGGACGGTTTCGTGATAGCTCATGCGATTCCCTCCGGGTTCAGCGGCCCAGCACCAGGTGGAGCGCGGCTCCGAGGAGCGCCGCCAGAGGCAGGGTTCCGACCCAGGCCAGCGCGATGATACCGATGGACCGCCAGCGCGCCTGGCCCGTGACGGCGCCGAGGCCTGCCAGCGCGCCCGTCGCGACGTGGGTCGTGGACACCGGCAGGCCGAAGCCGCTGGCCGCGAGCACCAGGGCCGCGGTGACCGCGTTGGCGGTGAAGGCCTGGCCGTGGTTCATCCCCGTGATGCGGTGGCTCATGGTCTCGGCCACCGGGCGGGCGCCCAGCAGGCCGCCCAGCGCCATCAGGGCCGCCGTCACCGCCAGCGCCGCGGGCAGCCCGAGCGCGGTGCCGGCCACCGCCAGCGCCGCGATCTTGGGGGCGTCGTTCATGCCGCGCGCGAAGCCCACCGCCCCCGCGCTCAAGAAGTGCAGGCGGTCGAGCAGGCGTTGCGCGTCGAACCCGATCACCGTTCCGAAGTAGCGGGTGGCGCAGTGCGCGCGCTGTTCCACCGTCAGGGCGAGCCCGGAGGAGCGCAGGAGCACGACCCCCGCGGAGGTGACCTGCACCGGTTCCGCCTGTTCGCCGACGCACAGGCACATCTCCCGCTCGACGCCCAGCCGCGTCCGGGCACCGCGCAGCATCGGGTAGAGCAGCGCCGTCACGCCTCCGGCCAGGACTGGGGACAGCACCAGGGGGAGGACGAAGCGTTCGACCAGCGGTCCGCCCGCCACGGCTCCCCTCGCGGCCATGAGCCCGGCACCGAGGAGGGCGCCCAGCAGCGCGTGAGTGGTGGAGACGGGGAGCCCGAGGCGGCTCGCGAGCAGCACGGCGGCCGCAGCCGCCAAGGCCACCGAAAGCAGGAAGCGGGGCTGCATCGCCAGCGCGGCCGGGACGAGTCCAGCGCCGCTAAACACCGCGACCAGGCGACCGGCCACGAGCGCCGCCAGAAGCGAGCCCAGGCCCACGGTGAGGGTGGCCCACAGCAGGGCGGCGCGGTAGGTCGTCGTGGCGCTGCCGTAGAGCGTGGCCACGCCTTTGAAGTTGTCGTTGGCGCCGTTGGCAAAGGCGACCAGCGCCAGCGCCAGGACGAGCAATGGTGGGGTCATTGGCCTTCCGGGTCTCGCCGGGGTCGGGGGGGTTCCGCGAGCGCAGCCGGCAACGAGCGGGGCGCACCCACGCCTCGGGATAGCCCTTTGGATTCTGAATGCCGCCGGGCGTGATGGAGTTTCTCTGCCTGCCGGCGCGACTCGCGATGTCCACGGCTTGCCCGCCCGGGCACGGTCGTGCACAGTCACCGCCGTCCGTGCGCCGCGCGGCAGCGCGCGGCATCCGCTTCCATCCGTCAGACAGGAGGTCGCCATGAAGCGTACATTGGGTGTCGTCCTGCTGGGCCTGCTCGCCTGCGGCTGCGCCGCCGTCCCCGCCCAGCACGTGGGCGTGCTCGAGATCTTCGGCGCCGTGCAGGGCAACACCTGGAGTCCGGGGCTCCACGCCTGGGCGCCCTGGCTTGGGGTGCACCGCATCAACTGCCGCACCCTGCAGCTCGAGGAGAAGACCGCAACGCCCACCAGCGAAGGCCTGGTGGTGGGGCTCGACGTGAGCGCCGTCTACCACGCGCAGCCGGCGATGGCCAAGGAGATCTACGCACGCTACGGCGGGCTGGAGGGCATCGTGCGCAACGTGCTGGTGCCCGAGTTCCGCTCCTCGATCCGCGACGTCACCGCATCGTTCAACGCCTCCGACCTCTACTCCGGGCGCCGAGGCGAGGTCACGCAGCGGATGTACACCGAGATGCGCAAGCGCCTGGAGGGCCGCGGCATCGAGATCGAGGCCGTGTTGCTGCGCAACATCGAGCTGCCCGACCAGGTGGCCAACGCGGTGCAGGCCAAGCTGGCCGCCGACCAGCAGGCGCAGCAGATGGAGTTCGTGCTGCGCAAGGAGCAGAAGGAGGCCGAGCGCAAGCGCATCGAGGCCCAGGGCATCGCCGACTTCCAGCGCATCGTGACCTCGGGCATCAACGAGCAGCTGCTGCGCTGGAAGGGCATCGAGGCCACCACCAAGCTGGCCGAATCGGCCAACAGCAAGGTGATCGTGATCGGCGCCGGGAAGGACGGCCTGCCGCTCATCCTGGGGCAGTAGGGGGGGAGCGACTCTCCCCGGCTGCATCGGAGGAAGCGGCGGCGGCCGCCGGAGCCGAAGTTACTGTGAGCCGTGGTCGTTCGCCTACGGCAGGACCACCATCTTCCTCCTCTCGTGGAAGGCACCCGCGCGGAGGGCGCAGACGTAGACGCCGGGCCGCACCGCGCGCCCTTCGGGGTCGCGCCGGTTCCACTGCACGGCGTGGTGGCCGGCCGGGAAGTCGCCGTCGGCCAGCACCCCCACCCGGCGCCCCTGGGGATCGAACACCTCCAGCCGCACGCGCACCGCCGCGGGCAGGGCGAAGCGGATGGTGGTCTCGCCGGCGAACGGGTTGGGTTGATTGGGCTCCAGCGCGAAGCGCACCGGCAGTCCGCTCTCGCGCTGCGCGAACGCCGGGGGCCGAGACGAGGAGTATACCCCCAGCGACACCAGGAACAGGTCGCGCACCAGGCCGCCGCCCACCGGGGGTGATTCGAACGCCAGCGCCACCGTGTCTCCCGGGATGACCTGCACGGTGACGCCGTCCCCGACGGTGAGCGGACCCCGCACGTCCCCCACCCGGCTGTGCCGGGCCTCCAGCAGGGGCAGCGGCAGCGTGGTCA
>JBBIHL010000124.1:0-8328 GCA_037447075.1 Candidatus Eiseniibacteriota bacterium
GGGCTCGTCATCTTCCGTCGCTCGCGCGCGGCGTGTCAACCCGAGAGCCGGCGCGTTTTGACACCCGCACGGCGCGTCTGATAGCTTCCCGCGCTCATGTCTGCTGCACGCAGGTCCGCGCCGCCGCGCGTCACCGAAGAGCGCCTCGCGCGCCGTATCGAGAGACGGACCGCGCATTGCTCCGTGATCGGCCTGGGCTACGTCGGCCTGCCGCTCGCGGTCGAGCTGGGAAAGGCGGGCTTCCGGGTGAGCGGCATCGACCTGTCCCCCGCCAAGTGCGCGCAGCTCATGCGCGGCCGCTCCTACATCCAGGATGTGCCTTCCTCCGACGTCCGCAGTCTGGTCCGGGCCGGGCGCTTCCAGGCGGCCACCGACTTCTCGGTGCTCCGCCGCGCGGACGCCGTGAACATCTGCGTTCCGACCCCGCTGTCCAAGAGCCGCGACCCCGACCTCTCCTACATCGCGGCGGCGGCCGAGCAGGTGGCTCGCTACCTGCATCGCGGAATGCTGGTGATCCTGGAGAGCACGACCTACCCGGGGACGACCGACGAGCTGGTCCTCCCCATGCTGGCCCAGGGCGGCCTCAAGGTGGGGCAGGACTTCTTCCTGGCCTTCTCTCCCGAGCGCGTGGACCCGGGGAATGCCCGATTCAACACCAAGAACATCCCCAAGGTGGTGGGCGGGGTCACGCCGGCGTGCACCCGCGTCGCCATCGCGCTGTACCGTCCCGCGATCGACACGCTGGTGGCGGTGAGCACGACCGAGGCAGCGGAGATGGTCAAGCTGCTGGAGAACACCTTCCGCAGCGTGAACATCGGCCTGGTGAACGAGATCGCGCTCATGTGCTCGCGGCTGGGCATCGACGTCTGGGAGGTGATCGAGGCGGCGGCCACCAAGCCGTTCGGCTTCATGCCCTTCTATCCCGGCCCGGGGCTGGGCGGCCACTGCATCCCGATCGACCCCTTCTACCTCTCGTGGAAGGCGCGGGCGAGCGGCTTCGAGGCCCGCTTCATCGAGCTGGCGGGACAGGTGAACGGCCAGATGCCGGATCACGTCGTCCACCTGGTGGCCCAGTCCCTCAACCAGCGCAGGCGGAGCGTCAACGGCGCGCGCGTCCTGGTGGTGGGAGTGGCCTACAAGGCCGACATCGACGACACCCGCGAGAGCCCGTCGCTGGACATCCTCGAGAAGCTCCACGAGGGCGGGGCCCGCACCGACTATCACGATCCCCTGGTGCCCACGCTGCGTTTCGCCAGCCGGCTGATGACCAGCGTTCCGCTCACCCCGGCCAACCTGCGCCGCTACGACTGCGCGGTGATCGCCACCGCGCACCGGACCATCGACTACCGGTCCCTGCTGCGACACGCGCGCGGCGTGGTGGACACCCGCAACGTCTACAAGGGCGTCCGCTCGGCCAAGATCGTGCGGTTGTAGCCCGCCTCACCGCGCGGCCCTTCGCCAGGCCGGCCGCATCGAGCACCACCCCACGTAGGCGAAGCCGCCCCCGAGCAACGCCAGGAAGGGAAGCGCCGCCAGGTAGCCGTGCCTCCAGGCGTAGGCGGCGGTCAGCGCGAAGTAGGCGGCCGCGGCCAGCTCCCCGAGCCCCGACCAGCGGCCGCCCACCCGATAGCGCCGGCGCGGCGCGCGGGGGTCCACCAGCGCGTACTTGGGCGTGCGGTCCCAGCGACCCACCCGCGGCCGCAGCGCCTCCAGCACCGCGCGCGCGTTGTTGAGGGAGAGCCCGACGCCCAGCAGCAGGACCATCGGCAGGGTGCGGAGCGACTCCCCCGCCCGTCGGCCCAGGGCGCGCTGGCCGCTCAACAGGAAGAGGCAGACGGCCACCGTCCCCGCCGCGAAGAGCACCAGGTAACCCGTCAGCACCATGCGGGCGTCGGCCGCCGGGGGGAAGGTCATGACCGGGAGCATGAGGAGCGCGCTCAGCAGCAGGAGCAGGTACACCACGTTGCTCGTGAGGTGACAGCCCGCTTCCAGCTTGACCCGCCAGGGCAGCGGGCTGCGCCAGAGCCGGGGCAGGATCTTGCGCGCGGTCTGGACCGAGCCCTTGGCCCACCGGCGCTGCTGCGACTTGAAGGCGTTCATGTCGGTGGGAAGCTCCGCGAGGGCGACGACCTCAGGCAGGTAGACGAAGCGCCAGCCCCTCAGCTGCGCGCGGTAGCTCAGGTCGAGGTCCTCGGTGAGCGTGTCGTGGTGCCACCCGCCCGCTTCCTCGACGCAGCGGCGCCGCCAGACGCCCGCCGTGCCGTTGAAATTGAAGAACAGGCCGCTGCCCGAACGCGCGCCGTGCTCCACCAGGAAGTGCCCGTCCAGGAAGACGGACTGGGCCACGGTGAGCAGCGAGAAGTCCCGGTTGAGGTGCCCCCAGCGGGCCTGCACCATGCCCACGCGGGGATCGCCGAAATGCGGGACCACGCGGCGCAGGAAGTCGGGGGGGGCCACGAAATCGGCGTCGAACACGGCCAGCAGCTCCCCGCTCGCCTGGCGCAGCCCCGCCTCGAGCGCCCCCGCCTTGTAGCCGGAACGGTGGCTACGGTGGACGACCCGCACCCGCACCCCGCGATCCCGCCAGCGCGCGGCGGCCGCCTCGGCCAGCGCGGACGTCTCGTCGGTGGAGTCGTCCAGCACCTGGACCTCCAAGCGCTCCCGCGGGTAGTCCAGCCGGCAGGCTGCCTCCACCACCCGCTCGACGACGTAGATCTCGTTGTGCAGCGGGAGCTGCACCGTGACGGCCGGCCACTCGGCGGGTTCCGCAGGCGGTGGTGCCGGCCTCCGCCGCGCCCGGGAGTACAGGTAGACCATGATGTAGCGGTGCAGGCCATAGAGGGCGAGCAGGACCTGGGCGGTCCCGTAGGCCAGCGTGATGCCGAGCTGGAGGTGCTCTTGAGGAGACGCCATCGGCGCAGGGAGGGACATGACCATTCGGAGGCGGCCGGCTCCGGGGTCCGGAGCCTAGGCGGACCGCCAGCCGGCGTCAATGCGCGACCCGGCCGGGCCGGCCGGGCCCGGCACCGCACCGCCGTGGCCCGAGCCTGGCTAGTTCACGACCTCGTAGTCCGCGTCCACGGCCCCGGGACCTTCGCCGGGCTTCTTCTTGCCCGGCTCGGCCCCCCCGGCCGAGGCCTGGGACGCGGTTCCGGCCGAGGCGTAGAGGCTGCTCGCGGCCTGATGCCAGGCACCCTGCAGGCGCTCGGTGGCGGAGGCGATGTCGGCGCTCTTCCCCGCCTTCAGCGCCTCGCGCAGCTCCTGGGCCGCCGCCTCCACCTTCCCGCGGAGCTCGGCCTCCAGCTTGCCGCCGTGCTCCTTCAAGTTCTTCTCCACCTCGTAGAGCAGCTGATCCCCGCGGTTGCGGGTCTCGGCCTCCTCGCGCGCCCGGCGGTCCTCGGCCGCGTGCGACTCGGCGTCCTTGACCATGCGCTGGATCTCCGCCTCGCCGAGCCCGCTCGAGGCCTCGATGCGGATGCTCTGCTCCTTGCCCGTGGCGCGGTCCTTCGCCGCAACGTGCAGGATGCCGTTGACGTCGATGTCGAAGGAGACCTCGATCTGCGGGATGCCCCGCGGCGCCGGCGGGATGCCGTCCAGGTGAAAGCGACCGATGGTCTTGTTGCCCGCCACCATGGGCCGCTCGCCCTGGAGCACGTGCACTTCCACCGTGGTCTGGTTGTCGGCCGCGGTGGAGAACACCTCCGTCTTCTTGGTGGGGATGGTGGTGTTGCGCGGGATGAGCGTCGTCATCACGCCGCCCAGCGTCTCGATGCCGAGGGAGAGGGGCGTGACGTCGAGGAGCACCACATCGCGCACCTCGCCGGCCAGCACCGCACCCTGGATGGCCGCCCCGACCGCGACCACCTCGTCCGGGTTCACGCCCTTGTGCGGCTCCTTGCCGAAGATCTGGCGCACCAGCTCCTGGACCTTGGGCATCCGCGTGGCCCCCCCCACCAGCACGACCTCGTCCACCTGCGCCGCCGTGACGCCGGCGTCCTTCAGGGCCTGCGTCACGGGGCCGCGGCAGCGTTCCACCAGGTCGTCCACCAGCTGCTCAAGCTTCGCCCGCGTCAGGCGGATGTTGAGGTGCTTCGGTCCGTTCTGGTCGGCGGTGATGAAGGGCAGGTTGACCTCGGTCTCCAGGGTGGTGGAAAGCTCGCACTTCGCCTTCTCGGCCGCCTCCTTGAGGCGCTGGAGGGCCATGGGATCCCTGCGCAGGTCGATACCTTCCTGCTTCTTGAACTCCTCGGCCAGATGGTCGATGACGCGCTGGTCGAAGTCGTCGCCACCCAGGTGGGTATCGCCGTTGGTCGAGCGCACCTCGAACACTCCGTCGCCGATCTCGAGGATCGAGATGTCGAAGGTGCCGCCTCCCAGGTCGAACACGGCGATGCGCTCGTCCTTCTTCTTGTCGAGCCCGTAGGCGAGGGAGGCCGCCGTCGGCTCGTTGATGATGCGCTTGACGTCGAGCCCGGCGATGCGTCCGGCGTCCTTGGTGGCCTGGCGCTGGCTATCGTTGAAGTAGGCGGGCACCGTGACGACGGCTTCCGTGACCTTCTCGCCCAGATACTCCTCCGCCGTCTGCCTCATCTTCTGCAGGATCATTGCCGAAATCTCGGGCGGCGAGTACTCCTGCCCGCCGACCCGCACCCGGGCGTCTCCGTTGGGACCGCGGACGACGTCGTAGGGGACCAGCTTGATTTCGCTGCCCACCTCGTCGTGCTTGCGGCCCATGAAGCGCTTGATGGAGTAGACCGTGTTCTTGGGGTTGGTCACGGCCTGCCGCTTGGCCACCTGGCCCACCAGGCGCTCCCCGCTCTTGGCGAACGCCACGACCGACGGGGTGGTGCGGAAGCCCTCCGCGTTGGCGATGACCTTGGGCTCCCCGCCTTCCATGACCGCCACGCACGAATTGGTCGTGCCCAGATCGATGCCGATGACCTTTCCCATGACGTACCCGCACCTTTCCGAACGTACCGAGGCCACGCCCGCGGGGCGGGCGCCCCGCGGGACGTGACCTGCGTCGCTGGTCGCGATGGCCTACGCGGCGACCTGGACCTCGATCTCGCGCAGCCGCGCCTCCTCCGACTTCGGCACGCGGACCTCCAGGACCCCGTCGCGATAGGTCGCCTTCACCTTGTCGCTGCGCACCGGCGCGCCCAGCGCGAACGAGCGCTCGAAGCTCCCGTGCACGCGCTCCACGCGGTGCATGCTTCCGTCGTTCCTCTCGCTCTCCTGCCTGCGCTCGCCACGGACCGTCAGCGTGTCGCCCATCAGGCTGACCTTGACGTCCTTCTGCGAGACCCCCGGCAGGTCCAGCCGGACGATGAACTCGTCGGCGGTCTCCTCGATGTCGGTCGCCGGGCTGAACACCGCAGCGAGCTCGCCCCGGAGCGAGGGCCGCCCGAAGAAGCTGTCGAAGAGACGGTTGACCTCGTCCTGGAACGTGAACAGGTCGCGCCCCAGGCCCGGGCTCCAACGCACCAGACTCATACCACCAGCCTCCTTCCAGGAGCGCCCCATGGCGCCCCGATTCCCGGATCGCCTCCGGGCCGGCCGTGGGCCGGCCCCATGCTCTCGCCGCAACCCAGCAGCAGCTCGCGTGCCAGCCTCTCTCGGCCCACCATTCGCGTGCGACTCAATGGGTTGGACGCGAGGGCCGCCCGGCCCCCCGGCGCGCCCGCCCGGGCCGCAGCCGCTCGCTGAATCGTGCCCGTTTCAGCCGTGCACGGAGGGGATGCCGGCGTTTCAGCCGGAGACGAGCGGCCGCGAAGCCGCGCTAGCGTTGCGGCAGGTAGCCCGACTTCTCGGGCGGGACCAGGAGCTCGTCCTTGGTGTAGATGAACGCGTCCCGCCGGTAGTCGGCGAGCTCGTAGTTCTTCTCGAGGAAGATCGCGTCCTCGGGGCAGGCCTCCTCGCAGAAACCGCAGAAGATGCAGCGCAGCATGTTGATCTCGTAGCGCGCTGCGAATCGCTCGCCGTGGGAGACGGGCCGCTCCGGGTCGTTCTCCGCGGCCTGGACGAAGATGGCGTCGGCCGGGCAGGCCACGGCGCACAGCTCGCACCCCACGCACCGCTCCAGCCCGTCCTCGTGGCGGGCGAGGATATGGAGCCCCCGGAAGCGCGGACTCATCACCAGCTTCTCGTCCGGGTACTGGACCGTGACCGGCTTCTTGAACAGGTGCTCGAAGGTGACGGCCAGACCCTGACCCAGCTCCTTGAACATGGGACGCGCGATCCTCCTGGCTCCCGCCGGGGAGCCCGCATTCATGGCAGTCTAGGAGACCCCTCGGGCGCGCGCAAGGGCGACGGCGCGCTCACAGGCGTGGCAGGGTGATCGAGACCTGCTTCTGATACTTGCCCTGCTTGTCGGCGTAGGACACCTCGCAGGCCTCGTCGCTCTCGAAGAACAGCACCTGGGCGATACCCTCGTTGGAGTAGATGCGCGCCGGCAGCGGCGTCGTGTTGCTGATCTCGAGCGTGGCGAACCCCTCCCACTCCGGCTCGAACGGGGTCACGTTGGTGATGATGCCGCAGCGGGCGTAAGTGGAGTTGTGCACCACCAGGTCGTTGGCGACGAAGCTGTGGACCCCCGGCACGGTGAGGTCATAGACCGGCTCGACCCCGGACGGGACGATGCAGTCCACCGCGTCCCAGACCAGATCGGATCCCGGCGGGGCCGACCCTTCCGAGTGTTCGAGGACCCGCGCGCGCCCGCAACGGCGCGGCTCCGCCCCCGCCGGCGGCGGCAGCGCAGCGCCGTCCTGACCGGACCCGGGACGCCGCCCGGCCTGGCCGAGCACCCGGTCCAGCGCCCGGTGCTTGCGACAGCCCGGAACCAGGCCGACCTGGTCGGCGAAGCACCGGATCATGTCCGGGTCGGTGATCTGGACCCGGTAGCGGGGTCCGCTCGGCGCCGCGGGCACCTCCTGGATCCGCGCGAACACGCCGAAGCGGAGCAGCAGGTGGCGAACGTCGTACGCGAGGCCCTTCGAGGTCGTGGCGTACTCGAGCGGGACGCCCGACTCACCCGGTTCGGGGCCGCCCGCGCCCGAGAGCAGGGTCCGGAGGAAGGTCGCCACGCGGTTCCTCGGGGCGCAGAACACCCGGCGGGGGACCCCCGCGTCCGGAGCGTACGCCGCTCCCTGGAGCGACTCGAGCCAGCGGGGGATGCGCTCCCGGAGCGCGGGCTCCACCCCACGCCCTGGCTCCGTCGCACGGCGCCCGGGTCGCGACGGCGCCCGGACCCCGCCGCCGACTCCCCGCGCGGCCTGGTCGAGAAGCGCCGCCAGCGCCGGATCGGACGCCGCCCCCCAGGGCCGACCCGGGGAGCGACGCGACTCCTCGGCGAGCACCAGGCCAAGCAGCGCCCCGTGAGGCTCGGGCCAGTCGTCCCGCCCGAAGAAAGCGCACAAGCGCGCCGCGGCGATGCGGTCGCCCGGGCGCAGGTGGCGGAGCTCCGTCCAGCCGCCGGGGGTGCGGAAGGGATGCCGCGCGGTGGCCTTGATCTCGAGCCCCGCCCGGGTCGTGAGGCGGTAGACGGGCTTGAAGCCGGTCTGCATGTGGGCCGACACCGCCGCGGCCTTCAGCCTCGAGCCGTCGGGCGAGACCGTGGCCGGCCGGGCCAAGTCCACGAACTCCCGCAGCGTCCGGTAGTCTCCGGTTTCCGGGTCGAGGAGCCTCGCGTCCCCCGACAGGCACTTCCCCAGACAGACGGTGATCACGTTCCTGGGGATGCGGAAGTACTCCACCGTTCGTCCCAGCGCGAACGAGTTGGGCGGGATCACGCAGACCTCGCCCCGGAAGTCCACCATCGAATGCGGGTCGATGCGCTTGGGATCCACGATCGTGGCGTTGACGTTGGTGAAGATCTTGAACTCGTCGGCGATGCGGATGTCGTAGCCATAGGACGAAAGCCCGTAGGAGATGACCCCGGCCCGCACCTGCTTCTCCTCGAACGGATCGATCATCCCGTGACGCCTGCACATCTCGCGGATCCAGCGGTCCGGCTTCACAGCCATGGTTCAGTCCCTTTTCGAGGTCGAGGTGGAACGGAGCATCCCGGCGAGGTGATCGAGCGCCGGGTTCAGCAGCTCGCGCGCCGCGAGCTCCAGCGCGGGCGGCGAGCCCGGCAGCCACGCCACCAGCCTGCGGCGCGCCACGCCGGCTCCGGCCCGCGACAGCCACGCGGCGGCGCCCACCTGGCCGTAGGAGAGCACGCGGAACAGCTCGCCGAAACCGCGCAGCTCGGCGTCGAGCAGGGGCCGCACCGCCTCGGGCGTGACGTCCCGGGAGGCCACGCCCGTGCCGCCCGTGAGCAGCACCACG
>JBBIHL010000125.1:0-888 GCA_037447075.1 Candidatus Eiseniibacteriota bacterium
GGCAACGGCGCCCGGCACCGGGCCGCCCTGCGGCGCACCCGCCGCCTGCAGGCTCACCCGGAAGGCCGCGCCGCCCGCCGCGCACTGGAACCACGCGGTCAGGTCGCCGCCGACCTCGTCCCCGTCCGCGGCCGGAGCGAGCCGGGACTCGGGGGCCCCGAGCTTCATGTCGAAGCCGTGCGACAGCAGGCTGGCGCGCAGCCGCCCGGCGATGGTGTTGGCCAGCTCGCCGTAGACCTGCGGGGCGCCGTCCTCGACCGTGACCGCGCGGCGCATGATCTGGCTGCCGATCTGCTCGGCATCCGGACGCCCGCTGGCGATCACCACCAGGAGGGACACGCCGGCCTTGGCGTCCTCCATGGCCACGCGCGCCTCGACCCGCGGGCTCCCCGCTTGGTCCTTGGGGCGCTCGAGCGCCACGACCTCGCTCCCCAGCATCACGCCGATGGTCTGCTGGGCGGCGCTCACCAGCTCGGGCTTGAGCCCCTCGCGCACCAGGTGGGCGAGCTTCTCCACCGCGTTCCTCTCGCGCAGCACGATCCGCCGGAACTCCTCCATGAACTGGGTCGCGTCGAGGGACTTGCGCACCACCCCCGCGAAGCGTGCCGCCTTGTCGGACGGGACCGCATCCTCGCTGGAGAGCAGGAAGACCTGGGGCGGCGTCACCCCCGCCTCCGCCGCCAGCTTGCGGATCACGTCGGCCAGCAGGTCCTCGTTCATCAGCGGCAGGCCCTGCGAGACGCAGACCGCGCTGGGCTTGTGCGCGGCCTCGCCGAACAGGATGGCGGCCTGGGTGCTCGAGGTCGCCTCCAGCACCTGGAAGCTCTGCTCCAGCCCTCGATCGCTTCGGCAGTACGAATGGCCGTCGTGAAGTCCGGCTGTCTCAGG
>JBBIHL010000125.1:898-8327 GCA_037447075.1 Candidatus Eiseniibacteriota bacterium
AGCAGGACGGCGTTGAGCCAGCCGCGCGAGTGGCGCTGGCGCCACTGGGCCGAGCGGATCATGAGGTTCTTGATGCGCGGCAGCGCCTCGACCGGGTTGATGGGCTTAAGCACGTAGTCCGCCACGCCCAGCGCCACCATGCGCGTCACGTGCTCCTTGTCGCCGGAGGCGGCGACGCAGATGACCGGAACGTCCGGATGGCTCGAGGAGTCCCGGATGGCGCTCAAGGTCTCGACGCCGCCCAGCACCGGCATGTCCACCTCGAGCACGATGAAGTCCGGGTCCACCTGCTCGAGCAGGCTCAGCGCCACCAGGCCGTTCTCGGCCTCGACCACCTCGACGTCAATGTGGCTCAGGAGCCGCTTCATCACCGCGCGGCTGATGCGGTCGCCGTCGGCGACCAGCGCCTTCATGGCCATGGGGACCCCCGGCACCCCGGCCCTGGCCCGGGCGCGGGACCAGGAGGGGCTAGTACTGCTGCCAGTATCGGGCGGCGGCCCGCCGGCTTGAGACCCCGGCGGGCTCCCTCGCGCCCTTCCGCGCCGCCCCGGGAGTCGCTGCCGGGACCGGCCTGCCCTCTCAAGTGCCTGGGCCACAAACCGATACTGTCAAGCATGCCCGCCACCGGCATCCATCCGCGCGCCTGGGAGACGGGATGATCAGCCTCATCGGCATCCTGGTCGTCATCGGGTCGGTGATCGGGGGTTTCACCCTGGCGGGGGGCAAGCTGCCCGCCCTCTTCCAGCTCTCCGAGATCATCGTCATCGTCGGCACCGCCCTGGGCACGGTCCTGATCTCCACCCCCCTCGGCGTGCTCAAGGCCATGGCCGGCAAGGTCACCGCCGTGCTGCGGCCCTCGCCCTTCGCCCGGCCCCTCTACCTCGAGGCCCTGAAGCTGCTCTTCGAGCTGTTCCAGACCGCCCGGCGGGATGGCCTGGTGGCGATCGAGTCCCACATCGAGGCCCCCGAGAAGAGCGCGGTCTTCCGGAAGTACCCCGCCGTGCTCCATCACCGCCACGCCGTCACCTTCCTGTGCGATTCCCTCCGGCTGGTGCTGGTGGGCAGCGTGCCCCCCTACGATCTGGAGTCGCTGATGGACGGGGAGATCGACGTGCACCACGAGCAGGAGGCCAAGCCCGGCATCGCGCTGCAGAAGGTGAGCGACGCCCTGCCCGGCATCGGCATCGTGGCCGCCGTGCTGGGCATCGTGGTGACCATGGGTGCGATCGCCGGGCCGGTGGAGGAGATCGGGCACCACGTGGCGGCGGCGCTCACCGGCACCTTCCTGGGGGTGCTGCTGGCCTACGGCTTCGTCGGCCCGCTCTCCACCGGCCTGGAGCACGTCACGGCGGCCGAGGCGCGCTTCTACCACTTCCTCAAGGCGGGGGTGGTGGCGTTCGCCAAGGGCTTCTCGCCGATCGTCGCCGTGGAGTTCGGCCGGCGCGCCATCTACGCGGACGACCGGCCCAGCTTCGCGGAGATGGAGGCCGCCTGCAAGAGCCTGAAGGCCAGGGCGGCGGGAGGGCCGTAGCGTGGTGAAGAAGGACCGCGAGGTCCCCATCCGCTTCATCGTCAAGCGCAAGGGACACGGCTACGGCCACCACGGCGGCGCCTGGAAGGTGGCGTTCGCCGACTTCATGACGGCCATGTTCGCGCTGTTCCTGGTGCTGTGGCTGGTGAACCAGAGCACCGACATCAAGTCGGCGGTGGCGGGCTATTTCCAGGATCCGCTGGGGCGGGCCAACGAGTTCGGCAGCTCGATCCTGCCGGGGGAGGGCGCGCAGGCGTCCACGGTGCGCCCGCTCGACCCCCCCGACGTCATTGACCTGAGGCGCAACCGGCTGGCCCAGCTGGGGGAGAGGCTCCGGCAGGAGCTGGAGAAGGTCCCCGACCTCTCCGCCGTGCGGGACAAGATCGAGATCGAGCTCACCGACGACGGGCTGCGCATCCAGCTGCTCGAGGACTCGACCGGCGTGTTCTTCGACACCGGCCGCCAGGAGCCCAACCCGCGCGGGCGCGAGATGCTGGCGCTGCTCGGGGGCGAGCTGGGCCGGCTCCCCAATCTGGTGCGCATCGAGGGATACACCGACGCCCGGCCCTACCCGGGAAGCAGCAGCTACGGCAACTGGGAGCTGAGCGCCGACCGCGCCAACGCGGCGCGTCGCATCCTGGCGCAGAACGGGCTGGGCCCCACCCAGGTCTCGCAGATCCGCGGGTTCGCCGATCGCGAGCTGCGCGACCCCTCCGACCCGTTCGCCGCGCGCAACCGCCGCATCACCATCACTGTGCTGCTGGCGGAGGGCCCGTCCGGCGACCGGGCGCCCCGCGACGCCAGCGGGGCGGCCCGTCGGGATTCGATATGAGCGGCCCCGCCACCGTGCTGCTGATTGACGGGGACCCCCGGGAGGTCGAGACCTTCCGGGCCACGCTGCGCGAAGAGACCGACGTCCGCCTGCTGGTGGCCGAGAACGGCAAGGACGGCTACGCCGCGGCGCGGCAGGAGCGTCCCGACCTGATCGTGGCCGCCGAGCCGATGGCGGGCGGGGGGGTGCTGGAGTTCTGCCGCACGGTGCAGGCCGACGCCGACCTGGCCCTGGGCATGCTCGTCATCATCACCCACCCGGGCAGCACGGAGCTCAAGCTCTCGGGCCTGCGCCTGGGGATTGACGAGTACCTCGCGCGCCCGGTGGAGCCCGCCGAGATCCGGGTCAAGCTCCACGGCATGCTGCGCCTCAAGCGCGTGCAGGACCAGCTGCGCGCCGACAAGCGCGAGCTGGAGCAGCTCCATCACGTGGTGAGCCGCAGCTTCGACCAGCTCCTGAACCTGCTGGTGCGGCTGCTCGACCTGAGCCTGCCGGGGACGGCCGAACGCGGCAAGAAGATCGCGCTGCTGGCCCAGAAGATCGCGGCCCGCTTCGGCGTGCCCCAGAACTTCCTGCGCGACCTGGACGTCGCGGCCCGGCTGCACGAGATCGGCAAGCTGGTTCGCCTGGAGCCCGGCACCGCCGGCGCCTCGCCCGCCGAGGACTGGCACTACACCCAGTCCACCAAGGCCGTCATGAAGCAGGTGGACGGCCTCGCCGAGGCCGGCGAGCTGGTGGGGAGCCTCTACGAGAACTGGGATGGCACCGGCCATCCCGACCACCTCCAGCAGGGGCAGATCCCGCTGCGCTGTCGCATCCTGCGGGTGCTGATCGACTTCTTCCAGGCGGTGGAGGGCCCGGGGAGGCCATCGCTGGAAGCGGTCCTGGCCGAGCTCGCCGAGCATGCCCACACCCGCTACGACCCGCTGGTGGTGGTGCACCTCAAGGCGATCCTGCTGGGCGGCCCCGCGGCCGACCTGGCGGCCTCGCGCGTGACCCTGCCCATCACCGCCCTGCGACCCGGCATGGTGCTGGCGGAGGACCTCTACACGGAATCCGGCTTGAAGCTCCTGGCGCGCGACACGGTGATCAGCGCCTCTACCCTGGCCGCCATCCTGCGCCGGCACCGTCTCGAGCCCCTGCTGCAGGGGGCGGTGGTCCACCGCCCGGCGGCGTAGGGAGGGGCGGGACAGCGGAGGCGGTTGACGCGCGAGACGATCCCGCGGCGCCCCGCCTACACCATCCGCAGCAGGTCCTGGATGAGCTCGTCGGCCACCTTGACGATGCGCGAGGCGGCCTGGTAGGCCTGCTGCTGGCCGATCAGGTTCACCATCTCCTCGTCCACCGAAACGCCCGAGACCGAGAGCCGCTGGGCGTCGGCGTTGTCGGCCAGCGCGAGCTGGGTGGCCATGTCCTGCGCGGCGTTCAGGGAGTCCGTGCCCACCGTGGTGGCGAAGGCGGTGTAGAACTCGCGCAGCGTCTTGTTGCCGAGCGCGGGCAGCGTGGTGCGGGCGAGCTGCGCGATCTGCAAGGCGCAGCCGCCGTCGCCGGGGGCGGGGGTGTTCCCGGCCGCGATGTTGTCGGTGGAGAGCTTGATGGCCGCCGCCAGGTCAATGGTGCGCGCGGTGACGCCGGCGGGCTCGAAGAAGTTGGTGCCGGTGGCGCCCGCCAGGTTGTAGCCCCACACGTGCACCGCGTTCACCGCGGTGACCAGGGACTGGGCCAGGGCGTCGAGCTGGGCCTGGTATCCGGGCAGCGTGGTGGAGGTGAGGTCGCTCAAGGCCTTGAGGCTCCCCGACTGCGGGTTCACGGCACCGCCGGTCGCCAGTCCCAGCCCGTAGCCGCCTCCGCCCAGCAGGGTGAGCGTGAGCGTCTGGTAGGTGGCGCCGTCCACCACCACGGTGTCGCCCGCCATCACGGTGATGGTGCCGTCGGGGTGGTCGAGCACGCGCACGCCCACCAGGGCCGAGAGCTGGTCCACCAGCAGGTCGCGCTCGTCCTCCAGCGCCGGAGCGCTGCCGTTGGGCCCGCGCGCGGCGATGATCTGGCGGTTCAAGTCGGCGATGCGCCGCAGCAGGGAGTTGGCCTGGTCCACCTGGGCGCGCATCTTCTCCACCGCGTTCTGGGTGACGCTCGCCAGCTGGGCGTCGAGCTGGTGGAGCTGGTCCACAAGGCGGATCGCCGCCTGCCGCACCATGCCGCGCCCGGCGGCGCTGGTGGGATCGTTGGCCAGGTCGCCGTAGGCCTTGAAGAACTCGTCGAGCGCCGCCACGATCCCGCTGTCCGAGGGCTCGTTCATGGCGGCCTCGATCTGGCCCAGGGCGTCGCGCAGCGTGCCCGAGCCGCCCAGCAGCCCCGACTGGCGGCGGAAGGTCGCGTCCCAGAAGCGGTCGCGGGCGCGCGAGACGCCCAGGTCGGTGACGCCGCGGCCCACCAGCCCGTCGGTGGTCCACAGGGGGGTTTCTTGCACCAGGTCGAGCCGCTGGCGGCTGTAGCCGGGCGTGTTGGCGTTCGCCACGTTGTTGGCGGTGACCGCCAGGGCGCGCTGGTGGGTGAGCAGCGCGGAGCGCGCGATCGAAAGCAGGCTCGCGAGCGACACCTCATGCCCTCCGGTTGAGCAGGAAGCCCCGGCGTGGGCCCTCGCCGCGCCGGGCCTCCGCCGAGCCGTAGGCGGTGGACGGCGGCGCGGCGCCCGAGAACAGCTGCTGGATGAAGGCGTCGCCGGCCTCGATGGCGCGCCGCAGCACCTCGCGGTTGATGGCCGCCTCCCGGGCGGTGTCCGAGGCCAGGCGGCGCAGGTGAAGGCGCGCCGACTCCACCGCGGGGGGCAGAGGAACCCCCAGGATGTCGGCCACGCGGTCCATGGGTGTCGCGCCGTCCCCGCACAGATCGGCGAGGCGCTCCGAGCGACGCCGGCGCGTCTCGGCCAGCGCGAGCAGGATGCGCGCCATCTCCTCCACCCCGGCCTGGATGGCCTCCGGGCGGTCGGCCGCCACCGCGGCGCGCTGCTGGAGCAGCGCGTCACGCAGGGCCTCCACCAGCCGGGCCTCTTCCTCCAGGCACTCGGCCAGCTCTCGGAAGGCGGGCGTGAGGGTCCTGCCCGGGTCCTCCAGCGCGGGGCGCGGGGCCGTCGGCCCGCTCACGGCCGACTCCGGGGCGGAGCGGCGTCCGCGCCGCCCGCCGGCTCACCGGATTGGGGCCCGAGCCGGCGCGCGAGCTGGCGGTAGAGCGCCTCCCCGATGCCGCGCTGCATGCGCTGGGCCGCCTGGCTCGCCACCACCTCGTCCATGAGCGAGGTGTAGATCGCCTCGGGGCCCGAAGGGTCGGCGAGCCCGCCCTGCGGCACGCTCGCCCGCATGGCCTGGAACAGCTGGTTCATGAACACGCCCTCGAGCTCGTGGGCCAGGCGGCGCAGCCGCTCGCGCTCGCTCACGGTGGGAGGGGCGGACAGCGGGGGGAGGCCGGGCAGCGGCTTCATCGCACCACCAGCTGGCCGCGCAGCGCGCCGGCGGCCTGCAGGGCCTCGAAGATGGCCGCCACCTCCTCGGGCCTGGCGCCGGCCGCGTGCAGGCCCGCCGCCACGTCCTGGACCGAGGCCTCGGGCTCCAGGCGCACCAGGCCGGGTGCTTCGGCCGCGGCTCCGCCGCGCGCCGGCACGCCGCCGATGCTCAGCGTGAAGCCGTGGTGGCTGACCACCGCCGGCCCCACCTGGACCCCGCCGCCCGCCACCACCGTCCCGTCGCGCACGTTGATGACGATGCGGGCCGGCTCCTGGGTCGCCACCGCGACCGTGTCCACCGCGGCCAGGAAGCCCGGCAGGTCGCCGGCCTGCGCCTGGGGCGCGCGCAACGTCACCGAGCCGGGATCCTCCACCCGGGCGGTTCCCGCGCCGAAGGCCGCGTCCACCGCCTGGGCGATGCGGGTCGCGGTCCGCAGGTCCGGCTCGCGCAGGAGGAGCCGCGCGGCGGTGGTCACCGCGGGGGGGTCGGCCTCCAGCACGCCGCCCTGGGGGATGCGCCCGGAGTTGGCGCGGCGCGCGTAGAAGGCCCGCGTTCCCTCGTCGGCGGCGAGCGCGATCGGCCCCTGCGCGGTCGCCACCGGAAGCTGATCCGGGTCCGCCAGGAGCGGCGTCATCCACAGCACCCCGCCGCGCAGCGAGGTGGCGTCGGCCAGCGCGGACACCTGCACGTCGAAGCGGCCCCCCGCGCGCAGGTAGGGGGAGAGCTCGGCCGTGACCAGCACCGCCGCCACGTCGCGCAGCCGCATGTGCTCGGCGGGGACCTGGACCTCGAAGCGCCGCAGCAGGTTCACCACCGACCGGACGGTGGCGGTGTGGGAACGGTAGCCTCCGTAGCTGCGGTCGCCGGTTCCGTCCAGGCCCACCACCAGGCCGTAGCCCACCAGGCGACGGGGCACGTCCCCGGCGTGGACCGTGAGGTCGGCGACGCGTCCGGCCGCGGCCGCCGCGCACGGCGCCGCCGCCGCCGCGGCGAGCAGGAGGGAGAGGAGCCGGCGCGCGGTCATGGCCAGAGCAGCGAGAGGATGCTGCCGAGGATGCCGGTGCGCGGCCCGATCTTCTTGCCCCTGTAGGTGACCACCGCCTCGGCGATGCGGTTGGAGAGCACCGCGTTCGACGGCGACACGTCCTGCGTCCGGACCAGGCCCTCCAGCGTGACCTCCTGCAGGCGGCCGTCCACCGTGACCTTCTTGGAGCCCCGCAGCTTGGCCACGCCGTTGGGCGCGATCTCCTCGACGCGCACGGTGATCACCGAGGTGAGGCCGGCGGCGCGGCCGGCCTCGCCCACGTCCCGGGAGTCGGCCTGGATGCCGGTCTTGATCGCGTAGTCGTCCACGGTGCTGCCGAAGTCGGTCTCGAGGTGGGCGCGCTGCTGGCGGTTCCCCACCGCCACCTGGGAGACGCGCTCCCGCGCCGCGGTCTGCTCGTCCACCACCACCGTCACCAGGTCTCCCACCCGCAGCGGCCGGCGGTCGGAGGTCCACGAGACCCGCAGGCGCAGGGGCGCCGCCGCGGCGGTCGAGTCGGCCGGCCCCTGGACGCCGGCCGC
>JBBIHL010000126.1:0-8259 GCA_037447075.1 Candidatus Eiseniibacteriota bacterium
TGGGCGCGGCTACCCCGTGGGAGGGGCGGCCGGCGGCGGCCCCGGCTCGGGCGCGCCGGGCAGCGGGACCGCGGGGGCAGCGCCCGCCGGAGCCGACTCCTTCCCGGTGCGCCACTGCGGCCACCAGCGAGCCGGCGCTCCGGAGCCGAGCCGGGTGACGAGGAGCGCCCCCGCGCCCATGGTGAGCGCGCCCACCGCGATGATGCTGGTGACCCAGACCAGGGCGCCGCCCACCAGGCCCAGCATGCCCAGTCCGCTCAACAGCTTGCCCGCCGCGATCAGCACGCCGATGCAGCCCACGCCCCACAGGGCGGCCTGCACCAGCGTGCGGCTCGGGCGCCCCAGCCTTCCCGACACCTGGCCGCCGAACGCCGCGCACCCCACCACGTAGCCCCACAACAGCAGCCCCACAACCCCCAGACCGTAGCCCAGCAGCGCGACCAAGGCCAGCGGAATCCCGATGATGGTGATGCACAGGATGACGACCACCAGCGCCAGGGCGATGATCGAGGGGATGATGAGCATCCACATCGCGAGCCCGAACCCCAGGGCGTGGGCCGGCCGTGCGCGCAGGGCGTCCACCGCTCCCTGGGTGCGGTCGGGGAGCCAGCTCGCCAGGACCCAGGCGAGGCCCATGAAGATCAGCATCATGAACAGCGCGGTTGCCGCCTGCACCGCCTTCCCCACGAAGCCCATGATGCCGATGAAGGGCACCGAGAACAGGGCGCCCGGCACTCGTGGGGCGGTGACGGTCTGGCCGCCGACCTGGGCTCCCGGGCGGCGCTGGATCTCGCCGCCCATGGAGACCACGTCGCCGTCCACGCGGGCGCTGCCCTCCAGCGTCACGGTGCCGCCCAGGCAGACCACGTCCCCCTGCACCTGGCCCTCCACGGTGACGTCGCCCCCCAGCGCCACCACGTTCCCGGTCACGACCTCGTCCGGGCGGACGTGGATGGAGCCGCCGAACCTCACCACGTCGTGCGAGCGATTGATGGAGACGTCGGGCGGTTCGGGGGGCTCCGGAGATTCCGGGGTCTCGGGTGGTTCGGGGGCCTGGGCGGTGGCCGAGCCCCCGGGCCGGTCCTTCATGGTGACCACGCGGCCGCTCTTGGTGGTGACCCGGACCTCGCCGGGGCTCACGCGGATCGAGGCGACCGAGTCCCCGCTGATGGGACGGAACTCCATGACCTGCTGGGCCCAGGCCGCCGCCGCCCAGAGCGCGACGAGCAGCGCCGCCAGCAGACCGGCCCCGCCGCGCCTCATGGACGGCCCCCCTCGCTGGCCGCCACCAGCACCTCGCCCGAGGAGGTGCGCACCCGCACCGATGCTCCCCCCCCGCCCACCGTGCCGCTCACCAGGTGGCGGCTCACGGACTTCACCCGCAGGGGGACGCGCATCTCGATGGTGCCCGAGCCCGTGCGCAGCTCCAGGTTGCAGCGGGCCTGCGGCGAGAGGCGCACGGTCACGTCGCCGCTGGCGCTCGAGATCTCGCTCTCGCCCACCGTGCCCGTGAACTCCACGTCCACGTCCCCCGACGAGACGCTGGCGACGCAGGGCCCCGTCACGTCGCGGGCCACGACGTCGCCGCTGGTGGTCCCCACCTTGAGGCCGCCGCGCGCGCCCCGCACCCCTACGTCGCCGCTCACGCTGGAGAGGGTCAACGCGCCCGCGACGTCCGCCACGCGGATGTCGCCGCTGGTGGAGCGCCCCTCGGCTCGCCCCGCGATCGAGGTGGCCCGAACGTCGCCGCTCACGCTCTGCAGCATCGCATCCGCCGCCAGCCCGCGGCCGAACAGGTCGCCGCTGGTCGAGTGCAGCTCGACCGGGCCGCCCGCGTCTTCCACGCGGATGTCCCCGCTGGTGGCGGTCAGGGCCTGCCGGCCCGAAACCCCGCGGGAGATGATGTCGCCGCTCGCCACGCGCGCCTCGGCCTCGACGCGCGGCGGCAGCTGGACCAGCAGCCGCACCTTGACTCCCCTCCTCGTGTGGTCGGACCAGTTGAACGACCAGAAGCACCAGCGATCCGTGATCTGCGGGTAGCGCACCCGCACCACCAGCCGGGAGCCCTCCTGCGCCAGCGCGACCTGGGTCGCGGCCGCCAGCTCGCGGGCGTCCGCCCGGCCGTGCCCGCGCGCGGTCTTGATGGCCCGGACCACCACCGCGTCGCCGTCGGTGCCCGAGAGCTCGACCCGGCCGCGGGCATTCTCCAGGTAGACGGACGAGATGCCGGCCGCCGGGTAGGACTTCTCGCTCTCCTCCTGGTAAGGCTCGAGCGCGCAGGCGGAGCCCGCCCACAGGCCCGCCAGGCACAGGATGCCGGCGGCGACGCGCTTCATCGGTTGCCCTCCTCGAGGCCTGTTACGTGGCGGCTCCGCGTAAGGTTGCGGGCCCAAGGCCTCTTGGGGCAGGCAGCAACGCGCAAGAAGGCGGGGAGGGCGTCCCCGAGCGACTCGGCTTCCCCCTCCCCGTCAGGCACCGGCGCGCGAGCGCGCCGCGATCAGTGAGCCATCGTGGTGTCTTGGGCCATGCCACCCATGCCCGTGTCAGGCGCCATGGTGGTCTCCGCGGGAGGCGCCGTCTCGGCCGGTGGTGTCGTCTCCGCCGTCTTCTGCCCGCCGCATCCCACCAGGGCCACGGCGAGACTCGTAGCGAGGAGCGCCACCAAGCCCAACGCGATCAGCTTCCGCATCCGCTATCTCACCTCCTTCCACTTCTGCCGGCCGCTGCCCTCGCGGGACGGCCGGCCCTTCTTGTGTATGCGTCAAAAAGACGAAAACACCACTGGCGAGCGGTGTTCGGGGCAGCATCCTTGTGCGGTGGCATCGGTTTGCGCCGCGTCCCTTCCGGGCGGGAGGACCCCGCCCGTCGGGACGAGACGGCGGGGAAAGCTATTGCCCGCCAAGCGGCGTTGTCAACCTCCTTTTTGCCCTCCGGCCCGGGCGCAGCGGAAGCCCTGCCCGCCGGCTCAAGTCGCAGCGAGAGCGTCATCTAGGTCCGCTCGCAGGTCCTCGAGGTCCTCGATCCCCACCGAGAGGCGCACCAGCCCGTCGGCGAAGCCCATCCGGAGCCGCTCCTCGCGCGGGACCAGGGCGTGGGTCATCGAGGCCGGGTGACACACCAGGCTCTCCACCCCGCCCAGGCTCTCCCCCAGCGCGAAGAGCCGGAAGCGCTCGAGCACCCGGCGCCCGGCCTCGAGCGACCCGTCGCCGGGGACGAAGGAGATCATCCCGCCGAAGCCGCTGGCCTGGCGCCGGGCCAGCCCGTGCTGCGGGTGGTCGGGCAGCCCGGGGTAGTGCACCCGGCTCACCCGCGGATGGCGGGCCAGGTGCCCCGCCAGCGCCCGCGCGTTGGCTTCGTGGCGCTCCATCCGCACCGCGAGGGTCTTGGTGCCGCGCAGCACCAGCCAGCAGTCGTGCGGGCCGGGCACCGCGCCCACCGCGTTCTGCAGGAAGCGGAGGCGCTCGGCCAGCCCGTCGTCGTTCACCACCACGGCGCCGCCCACCATGTCGCTGTGCCCGTTGAGGTACTTGGTGGTGGAATGCACCACGATGTCGGCCCCCCGTTCCAGGGGGCGCTGGAAGTAGGGGGTCATGAAGGTGTTGTCCACCGCCAGCCGGGCCCCGCGGGCATGGGCGCGTCCCCCCACCGCCTCGATGTCGGTCAGCACCATCATCGGGTTGGTCGGGGTCTCCACGAACACCAGCCGCGTGCGCTCCGTGAAGGCGGCCTCGACCGCCGCCAGGTCGCCCGGGTCCACGAACGTGAAGCCCAGCCCGAACTGGCGCAGGACGCGCTCGAACAGCCGGTAGGTGCCGCCGTAGAGGTTGTTGCCCGCCACCACGTGGTCACCCTGCTGGAGCGTGCGCAGGACGGTGTCGATCGCCGCCAGCCCGGAGGCGAAGGCGAAGCCGTGTCGCCCCCCCTCGAGCGAGGCGAGGTTGGCCTCGAGCGCGGCGCGCGTGGGGTTGTGCGTGCGCGCGTACTCGTAGCCCTTGTGCCGGCCGAGCCCCTCCTGGACGTAGGTGGAGGTCTGGTAGATGGGCACGGTGATGGCACCGGTCGCGGGGTCGGGGCGCTGGCCGGCGTGGATGGCGCGGGTGGCGAAGCCCGCTCCGGGCCGCAGGGCGTCCTGCCCCATCACTCCTCCCCCGCGATGAACTGCAGCATGTCGAAGCGGGTGAGGATGCCGATGGTCTCGCCGTCGTCCTGGACCAGGACCGCGGCGTTGCGGTCGGTGAGCAGGCGCGTCACGCGGCTCACCGGCTCGTCCGGACCTACCACGGGCAGCGGCTTGTCCATCAACTCCTCGACGGGCTTCTCCAGCACGGTGGCGTCCTCCAGCACGCGCTTCAGCAGCTCGTTGTCGTAGACCGTCCCGACCACCTGCTTGTCGCGGAACACCGGCAGCTGGGTGACGTTGTAGTGCTGGATCAGGTGGAGGGCCTTGCGCACCGGGTCGTGGGCCTCCACATGCAGGAGGCGCGGCAGCGTGGGGCTCTTGCCGTCCACCACGTCGGCCACGCGCGTGACGTCGGGGTCGAGCAGGTGGTTGTCGCGCATCCACTCGTCGCTGTGCACCTTGGACAGGTAGCGCTCGCCGGTGTCCGGGAGCAGCACCACCACCAGCTTGCCCGCGGGCAGGTCGCGGGCCACCTGGAGCGCGGCCCACGCCGCCATCCCCGAGGAGCCGCCCACGAAGATGCCCTCCTCGCGCGCCAGGCGCCGGGTCATGTTGAGCGCGTCGCGATCGTTGACGGCGATCACGTCGTCGAGGAGCGTGAAGTCGTAGACGCTGGGGATGAAGTCCTCGCCCACGCCTTCGACCTTGTAGGTGTGGGCCTCGCCGATGCGCTTGGTGTAGAAGTAGTCGCGCAGGATGGAGCCCACCGGGTCCACGCCCACCACGCGCACCTTGGGGTTCTTCTCCTTGAGGTAGCGCGCGGTCCCGGTGATGGTGCCGCCGGTGCCCATGCCGGCGACGAACGCGTCCACGCGGCCGGCGGTCTGCTCCCACAGCTCCGGCCCGGTGGAGCGATAGTGCGCCTCCGGGTTGGCCGGGTTGTGGTACTGGTTCATGAGCACGGCCCCGGGGCGCTCGCGCTCGATGCGCTGCGCCACGGAGTAGTAGGACTCGGGCGAGTCGGGCGGCACCGCCGTCGGCGTGATGACCACCTCGGCCCCGAACGCCTTGAGCAGGTTGATCTTCTCCGCCGAGACCTTGTCGGGCATCACGAACACGGCGTGGTAGCCCTTCACCGCCGCCACCAGGGCCAGCCCCGCCCCGGTGTTCCCCGAGGTGCACTCCACGATGGTCCCGCCGGGCTTGAGCCGCCCGCTGCGCTCGGCGCCCTCGACCATGGCCAGCCCGATGCGGTCCTTGACGCTCCCGCCGGGATTGAAGAACTCCAGCTTGGCCAGCACGGTCGCCGGACAGCGGCGCGCCACCGAGCGCAGCCGCACCAGGGGGGTGCGGCCCACGGCATCCAGGATAGTCTCGCTGTAGCGGACGCCTTCGAGGACGGACACCACTGGCTCCGGAGGGTTGGGGTCGCGCGGGGAACGGCGTGGGAACGAGGCCGACGCGCAGGTTAGGAACGCGCGGCGGACGTGTCAAGCGCGGGGCGCCGCGGGTGCGAAGGGCGCGCCGCCCGAGTCAGGGCGCGCGCCCGGGGCGTGGATCGCTCAGTGCACCACCTGGGGCAGCTTGGCGGCGAAGTTCCACTCCGGGTCGTTCTCGCCCTGGTGGCACTGCACGCAGGTCTGCTCGGTCACCGCGCGGGGCTGCTTGGCGAACGCCTCGTGCTGCGTGCCGATGCCGTGGCAGTTCTCGCACTGCACGTTCTTGAGGTGCGGGGTCTCGTGGGACGAGACGTAGCCGCCGGGCTGCTTGAAGCCCACGACGTGGCACGGGACGCACTCCGGCGTGGCGTCCTTCTTGGCGTCCACCAGGGTCTGGAAGGCGTGGGCATGGGGGGTGCTCTTCCATTGCTCGCCCTGCGCGGCGTGGCACTTCATGCAGACCTCGGAGCCCAGGTATCGCTCCTGGGTCTCCAGGACCGCCGCCTGCTGCGCCGCCTTCTCCTTCTCCTGCTTGCGCATGCGCTCGTTGAACGCGTCCTCGAAGTCCTTGACCACCCTGGCCACCTCGGCCCTCTCCCCCACCTCGGGGAGCAGGACGAACACCTCGTTCTCCAGGGCGGCGGCGCGCCCCTTGGCGTCCAGCGTCACGATGGTGCGCCCCATGTTCTGGCCCTGCTCGCCGCCGTAGCAGATCATCGTGCTCTTCACCTGGCGACCCTTGTTCACCAGGGGAACGTTGTGGCCGGCGATCACAACGTCAATGCCGTCCACGCCGGCCGCCAGATCCTCGGACTCCACCTTGCCCAGCTGCGACAGCGCCACCACCACGGTGGCCCCCTTGGCGCGCAGCTCCTTGACCGAGCGCCGGGCCGCCGCCGTCGGCTCCTCCACGTAGAGCGAGTCGCGGGCCGGGCCCAGGTCCATCTTGTCGCTCATCACCCCGAAGACCCCCACTTTCACCCCGCCCACGGTCTTGAGCACGTAGGGCGCGAGCAGCGGCTTTTTGGCCGCCTTCGCGTAGAGGTTGCTACACACCACGTCGAGCTTGGAGCGCTTGACGTGGTGGACCAGGAAGGCCGCCCCGAAGCGGAGCTCCTTCTCGCTGGCGCCCACCGCGTCCACGCCCAGCATCTTCATGGCGTCCATCAGGAACCAGGCGTAGTCCTGCTGCGCGTCCACCTCGGGGAAGAAGTTGCCGTTGTCCACGAGCAGCACCTGACCGTAGTTCAGCTTGGTGCTGTCTGCGAAGCTGGCCCGCCGGGCCAGACCCCCCTTGGGGGTGTGTCAGCCGCAGGGGTTGGTGCGGCCCTTGACGTCGGTGGTGGAGAGGATGACCAGCTTGTCCGGCTGCTTCACGGCCGCGCCCGGCGCGCCGGCGCCCGCGACCACGAGCCCCGCCAGCGCCGCCGCCACGGCGGCGAGCGCGAGCAAGGCGACCCGCGTCTTCATGATGGGAATCCTCCGATGGACAGCACCGACCTGGCCGGGGGGCGGAAACTCCCTCACGGCCCAGAGTCTACGGGCCGCGCGCGCGCGCGGTCAAGCATCGGCGGGCCGGGACGGTGCCCGTGCCCCACCTTTCACAAGCACTTGACCGCCCAGTCGCACGCGGTCATGGTCCGGCGGGAGCACCCGCAACCCGAGGAGCACGCTTGATGGGCGAGAGACGGCAGCATGGACCGGCGGAGAGCCTCGAGCGCACGCTCGAGCGGGGGTGGTCGGCCTTCGACGAAGGAGACCTCGACGACGCCCTCGGGCTGGCCTTGACCGCGCTGCGGCGGCACCCGGACCAGCCCGACGCGCTCCTGCTGCGGGGCGCCTGCCGCGTGGAGCGGGGAGAGCCGGGCGAGGCGCTCGCCGACCTGGACCGCGCGGCCGCGGCGGCGGCGCAAGCCGAGCTGCGCTTCTTCCGGGGACTCGCGCTCTACGACCTGGCCCGGACTGACGAGGCGCGGGGGGAGCTGGAGCAGGCGCTAAGACTGGAGCCGGAGTGGTGCGACGCCCACTACGAGCTGGCGCGCGTCCTCGACCACCTGGGCGACACGCCCGGGGCGCGGCGGCACTACCGGCGGGCCCACGAGCTGCACCCCGACGGCCACCCGCTGCCGCTCGAGATGGATGACGCCGAATTCGACCGGCTGGTGAAGGAGGCGCTGCAGGAGCTGCCCGAACAGGTGCGCGGGCACCTGCGGGACGTGCCGGTGGTGGTGGAGGCGGCGCCGCGCGACGAGATGCTGCAGGGGTCGGAGCCGCCCTTGCCGCCGGACCTGCTGGGGTTGTTCGTGGGGCGCAGCCTGCTGGAGAAGAGCCACGCCGACCTGCCGTCGCTGCCGCCCACCATCTACGTGTTCCGCCGGAACCTGCTGCGGGCCTGCCGGAGCCGCGAGGAGCTGGCCGAGCAGGTGCGGATCACCGTCCAGCACGAGGTGGGGCACATGATCGGGGCGGACGAGCAGCAGCTGGACGAGTGGGGGCTGGCGTAGCGACGCGGCTGCCGGCGCCGCACCCAGGGCGTGGTGCTGCCGCGCCAGGTGGCCATGTTTCTCTTGCGCCAGCTCAGCCAGCTCTCTCTGGTCGAGACCGGGCAACTCCTCGGGGGCCGGGATCCGTGACGGCCCGCTAGGCCAACTTCGCCAATTCGAGGAACCGATTCTCGGTTTTCCAATGGGTTAGCCCGCC
>JBBIHL010000127.1:0-7195 GCA_037447075.1 Candidatus Eiseniibacteriota bacterium
AGGCCGCCATCCAGTCCGCCCACGCCGCGCGCCGCCTCGCCGGCATCGACAACTGGCGCACCATCGTCGCCCTCTACGGTCACCTCCTGGCGCGCACCCACTCCCCGGTCGTCCTGCTCAATCGCGCCATCGCCCTCGCCGAGCTCGAGGGGCGCCGCGGCCGCTTCGCGCGGGCGGATTCCCTGCTGGCGCACGTGGCCGCTGCCGTGCGGGACCCGCGGGCGTCCGACCCGGAGATCCGCATCCGCTACCTCCAGCTCCGCGGCGGTGTGCTGGGAGACCTCAGCCGCTATCCGGAGGCCGACTCCTTCTACGTGGCGGCGGTTGCGGCCAGCCGGGCGGCCCCGGCCGGGGGAGCGACGGCGCTGGCCAGCTCGCTGGGTGATCTCGCCGAGATACGCAAGCGGCTCGGCCGCTTCGGCGAGGCGGAGTCGCTGGCGCGCGAGGCGCTGCAGGTCACGCGCCGGGCCCACCCGGGCGACCATCACGACGTGGCCTCGGCGGCCAACCGCCTGGCGATCATCGTCCACCAGAACGGGCGCCTCGCCGAGGCCGAGAGCCTGCAGCGCGCGACGCTCGAGATGGACCGCCGCGTTCTCGGCCCAAACCACCCCGCGGTGGCCACCTGGATGTCGAACCTCGCCGCGTTGCTCGCGGATCAGGGCCGCCTGGGCGAGGCCGAGTCCTATCACCGGCAGGCCGTGGGGCTGCTGGTGGCCGCGCTCGGGGAGGACCATCCCTCGGTCGCGATCGCGCGGGGCCAGCTGGCCACCGTGCTCCAGGCCCGGGGGGCCTACCCGGAGGCGCTCGCGCTGCGGCGCGCGGCCCTGGCGACGTTTCGCAGGCAGTTCGGCGATTCCCACGAGGACGTGGCCACCGCCGTCAGCAACCTGGGGTCGGTGCTGCGGCTCCTGGGCCGCTACCAGGAGGCGGCCGGCGCCTTCCGCGAGGCGATCGGGATCTTCAGGCGCGTGAACGGGGAGGAGCACCTCAACGTGGCCGTGGCCACGCACAACCTGGGCAAGACCCTGGTGGACATGGGGCGCCACGGCGAGGCCGAGGTCACCCTGCGCCGGGCGCTGGCCCTGGCCGCCCGGGCCCTTCCCCAGGGCCACCCGAACCTGGCGGTGATGGAGAGCACCTACGGCCGCGCGCTGGCGGGGCTGGGACGCTACCGCGAGGCCGAGCGGACGCTGCTCGGGGCGCACCAGCGCATCGCGGCGGCCCTGGGCGAACGACATCCGCGCACGCGCGAGGTGGCGGGCTACCTGGCGGCGCTCTACGGGGAGTGGGGGAGGGCGGCGGAGAGCGCCCGCTGGCGGCGGGCGGCGGCGGGAGAGTGAGGGGAGGCGGCCGCGTCCGCCTTCAGCCACGGGGGCTGGAGCGCAGGTGTTCCTGGCAGCCGACCGCGTAGGCCTCGCGCAGCCACCCCGCGACCTCCGGGTCGAGCTGATCGGGTTCCGTGACCCGTAGCAGGTGGATGTGGACGTCGGGATAGAGGGTCTCGATCCTGCGGAAGCGGGGGCTCTCGATCCTCCGGGGCAGCCAGAAGCCGATGTCGAGCCAGCGCGCCTTGGGCACGGCGCCCGCGAACCGGACCCGCACCATGAAGCCGATCCGGTCGCGGTAGGGGACCAGGGTGACGGGACCGCAGGCCTCGACCATCCCGCGGAAGCGCTCGAAAAGCTCGCGGATGCGGCCCGGCTTGCCGGCGAAGGGCACGGAGGGATCCAGGCGGCCGCACGAGTGATACTGGTTCCGGTTGACGAAGGCGTTGCCGCAGCGCGGGCAGGTCCACAGGGCGCGCCGGGCCAGGTGCTCCCCTCGTATCTTCGCCGGCGCGGGCTTACCGAGGACGTGCCGGACGGTGCGCTCGACGCGCCGCCGGCGCGTTTCCGGCGTGCGGGCGTCGTCTATGTAGCGCAGCAGCTGGCGGCGGTAGGAAGGCGAGCGGGCGTCGAAGGCGGCGCGGGCGCCCCTGGCGCGCCGCAGCGCGCCGGCCAGGTCGGCGGGCAGCGGGACCGCTCCCGGAGGGACCGCACGGATGGCGAAGACCACCGTGTCCCCGACCGAAACCCCGGCGGCGCTTCTCATGCCGCCGTTCACGAACAGGCGGTGCCGCCCGCGCCCCACCGGGACCAGCGACCCGCGGACCGGGGCTCCTTCGAGCGTGCCCACGAAGTGGATCCTGCCGGCACGCGCGTGGGCGGCGAAGGCCCGGCTCACGGCAGGGGGCACGTCCACGTAAGGATTCGGCCCCTGCCTGCGGATGGGGGCGCGAAAGCGCCGCGGGCGGGATGACCCTGCGACCGGGGTCTCGGGCATGGGGTCCCTGGCTTGCTTCAGGTCGTGGTGGAACGCGCGTCGGACGCCGGCGCGCCCGGACCAGAGTCTCGCCAAATCGGACCGCCGGGGCAACCGAGGCCGACGGGGCGGCCGCGCTTCCGGCGGGTTGCCCACCGTCGAGCGTGCATGAGCCAGGGGTGAAGTGACGTCAAACTCTGGTCCCTGCAGATCGCCCGACGGGTCACGCCAGACTAAACGCGACGCTGCCGGCGTTCGTGGCTTTTCTTTGGGTGTGGCCGTTGCGGCGTGTAGAATCATTCGCGGTCCCCACCTTCTCCGATCTGGAGATGCGCGCGCTCGCGCCCGTCTCCGCCCTGCACGAGAGCCGTCCTCGGCCGCCAGGAGATGCGCGATGTCCCTCCACCGAGCTGCTCCGCGTCTGCGTTGGTCGCTTGCTGCCGTCACCCTGCTCACCCTGTCGCTCGCGCTGGCCCATGCCGCGTACGCGGCGCCCACGCTGGGGTTCCGCGAGAGCTGGCCCGGCACCTCGACGCAGGGCTGGGGCGGGGGCGTGCTGCAGGGCATGGTCTATACCAACCCGGGGACGGGCGGGGCGGCCGGCGACGGGTATCTGCACATGAGCAACGGGGCGCGGAACCACTTCGGCGCCCGCTCCTTCGGCCTGGAGTACGTGGGCGACTGGATCGCCGCGGGGATCACCCAGGTCCGCCTCTCCCTCAACGATGTCGGCGCCGACCAGCCCCTCGAGGTCCACTTCGCTATCGGCAACCCCAACAACGTGTGGCAGTACAACACCGGCTTCCTGCCGCCCCTCAACGCCTGGGCGGAGTTCGTCGTGAACCTGGCCGACTCGAACCAGTTCACTCATACCATCGCGATTGACGGCTTCGGATACCTGTTCGCCCTGACCAACGTCCTGGTCGTGCACGTCCGTCACGACCTGGCTCCCTACATGCAGGTTCCCGACTCCATCTCGGCCGACCTGGGCCTGGACGAGCTGCTGCTCACCAACGGCATCGTGGGCGTGGATGCGCCCCCCCGCGGCGGGACGCGGCCGGTCATGCTGGCGCCGCCCTATCCCAACCCCTCGCGCGGCCCGGTGGCGCTGGCGGTCGAGTCGTTCGCGCCGGGGCCCGTGCAGCTCCAGGTGGTGGACCTGCAGGGACGCGTCGTGAGGCGCGCCGAGCTGGCCGAGGGTGCGGCGGGGATGCGCATCTGGACCTGGGACGGCGCCGACGACCACGGACGCCCGGTGGCCGCCGGAAGCTACCGGGTGCGCGCGTTCTCGGCCGCGGGAGGCACCAGCCGGCCCCTGGTTCGGATCAACTAGGAAGCGCTCGCCAGCCCACCCGCCCACACCGCACCCGTCCGGCCCGGCGCGGGGCCGGCCCGGCCCCGCAGCCGTGGTATAATCGTGCGCGTTCGTGGGGCCGAACCAGCGTGGGGCACCGGCTCGTCGTCCGTCATCTCCAGCCCATCCCGCCCGCCGGGAGGTCGCCTTCATGCGTCGCATCTGGCTCGCGCCCCTGGCGCTGTCCCTGGCATTCGGGCTCTCGGCGTTCCCGCGCCAGCTCACCTCCCGCGCCGCGCTCTCGCCGGACTTCGTCCACTTCGAGACCGCCCACGTCCATCCCGCCTGCCTGACGCCCGACGGCGCCCGGCTCCTGGTGGTCAACACCCCGGATGGCCGGCTCGGCGTCTTCGACCTCACCGGGCCCGCGCCGGTGCGGGTGGCGGAGATCCCGGTCGGGCTGGAGCCCGTGTCCGTGGCGGCGCCGAGCGACAGCGAGGCGTGGGTGGTGAACAACCTCTCCGACGACGTGAGCGTGGTGGACCTGGCGACCATGCACGTGAAGGCCACCCTCCGGGTGGGCGACGAGCCCGCCGACGTGGTCTTCGCGGGCTCGCCCCTGCGGGCCTACGTGAGCGTGTCGCAGGAGGACGCGGTCAAGGTCTACGACCCCGGGACGCTGGCGCAGACCGATGTCGTTCCCATCAACGGCCGCATGCCCACCGCCCTGGCCCGCAACCCCGAGGGCACCCGGGTCTACGTCTCGGTGCTCCATGCCGGGAACCGCACCTCGGTCCTCTCGTTCCAGGAGGCGTTCGGGCTCCTGCCCCCCCCGAACCCGTCCATGGCGCCCGGCCTGCCGCCGCCCCCCAACGTGGGGCTCATCATCCAGCAGCAAGGCGGCCACTGGGTGGACGAGTCGGGTCGCAACTGGGACGCCAAGGTGCCCTACTCGCTCTGGGAGGTGGACGTGGCCGAGATGGACGCCGCGAGCCCCGCGCCCGGCGTGCTGCGCACCTTCGGCGACCTGGGCACGGTGAACTTCGCCCTGGCGGTGAGCCCGGCGCCGGGCGACGGGCGCGTCGCGCTCACCAGCACCGAGGCCCGCAACCTGGTGCGCTTCGAGCCCAACCTGCGCGGCCACCTGGTGGACACGCGCCTTTCGCTCATCACGCCGGCCGGAGCCACCAGCACGCGCCTGCTCAACCCCCACGTCAACTACGCCGACACGGTGGGCACCCAGGCCGAGCGCGACTCCGCGATCGGCATCCCCACCGGCGTGGCGTGGTCCGGCGACGGGCAGCGCCTCTACGTGACCTCGCTCGCCACCAACCGGCTGGCCGTGCTGGACCCGGCCGGCGGGCCTTTGACCAGCGTGGTGGCGCGGTGCGCGACCGTGGCCGGCCCCAGCGGCGTGGTGGTGGACGAGCCGCGCGGGCGCCTCTACGTGGTGGGGCGCTTCCGCAACCAGCTCCAGACGCTCTCCGCGGCCGACTTCTCGCAGGTGGCGCTCAACGCCATCGGCTTCGATCCCACGCCCGACGCCATCGTGAACGGGCGGAAGTTCTTCTACGGCGGGTTCACCTCGGCGCACGGCGATCAGGCGTGCGCCACCTGCCATCTGTTCGGCGACATGGACAACATCGCCTGGGACCTGGGAGACCCGCGTGGCCAGTACCTTCCGCCGCCCCCCGGGATGCTCGACCCGTTCCTCGAGGGCTTCCACCCGATGAAGGGCCCCATGGTCACGCAGACCCTGCGCGGCCTGCCCGGGACCGGCGTGCTGCACTGGCGCGGCGACCGCCAGAACCTCGACGCTTTCAGGCCCGCCTTCCGCAACCTGCTCGGCAAGGTCCCCGCTCCGGCCGACAGCGAGATGGCCGCCTTCGACGACTTCGTCCTGCCCCTGGCCTACCCGCCCAACCCCTACCAGTACTTGGACCGCAGCATGCGCGACGCGCCGCCCGGCCAGCCCAGCGCCAGGCGCGGGCAGACCTTCTTCTTCAACTCGCCGGTGGACGCCGGTCAGACCTGCAACTTCTGCCACGTTGCCAGCAACCCACCCTTCGGTCCCGGCACCAGCGGCCAGCTGGTGAACGACGCGGCCCTGCAGGAAGACCAGGACATGAAGATCCCCCAGCTGCGGAACCTCTACCGCAAGACGGGATTCACCGACCTGCCGGGGGTGGTGAACAAGCGCGGCTTCGGCTACATCCACGACGGCTCCACGGACAATCTCTTCAACTTCCTCAAGTTCCCCGGCTTCAGCTTCGGTGCGGACCCCGACGAGAAGCGCCGCGACCTGGAGGCGTTCCTGCTCTCGTTCGACACCGGCATGGCGCCGGCCGTGGGCTACCAGCTCACGTTTGCGGTGGCCGCCCCCGGCTCTTCCACGCTCGACACGCTGCGCGCCCGCGCGGCGGCGGGCGACTGCGACCTGATCGCCAGGGGAAGGGTGGGCGGCCAGCCGCGCGGCTGGCTCTACCAGCCCGCGAGCCAGGACTGGCAGCCGGACAAGACCGGCCCGGCGAACCCCAACCTGGCGACGGCGGAGCTGCTGGCCCTGGCCGGGCCGGGGAGCGAAGTGACGGTGACCGGCGTGCCCAAGGGGAGCGGGGTGCGCATCGGCATTGACCGCGACCGCGACGGCTACCCCGACGGCGACGAGCTGGACGCGGGCAGCGACCCGGGCGACCCGCGCTCGACGCCGGCCAACGTCGCGGTGCTGCCGGGCGGGGGAGGCAGATTCGCGCTGCTCGGGGTGCGACCCAATCCGTTCCGGGAACGGACCGAGGTCGCCTTCACGCTGGGCCGCGCGGGGAGGGTGGACCTGACCGTCTACGATCTGCTCGGGCGCGAGGTGCGCCGCGTGGCTCGCGGCCTGTGGCTCGAGGCCGGGCGGCAGAGCCTGGCCTGGGACGGGCGCCGCGGTGAGGGCAGCGAGGCCGCGGCGGGCGTTTACTTCATCCGACTGCGCACCGACGCCGGCCACTGGACGCGGCCGGTGGTGAGGATGAGGTAGGGGCTGCGCCCCTGGACTGCGACGCGTCACGTCCGGAGATCGTGGTGAGAAGAGATTGCCTCCTCGACGCCGCGAGCGTGTTTGCTCCGGCGTAACCCGCGGTTGAAAAGCGAGGGGCTGAACGGCAAGCTCAAGCTGGCCACGAAGGGGGCCTACAGGTTCCGCGAGTATCGCTGTCTGCAGGTCGCGCTCTGCCACGTGCTTGCCAATCTCCCCGAGCCCCGGGTCACCCACAGATTCTGCTGACGAACCGAAAGCTCTTGACTCGGTACCCTCGCGTCTCTAGCCTTCAAGCGAGGGTTGGATTCGGCCTCGACCCCGGCAGAGTCTCATGTTCGTTCCATTCCCCGAACGCCGCAGCACCCTCCGTGCCGCCCGGACTGGTGACGGGCAGTTCGCACGCATGCTCGCCTCGCAGTCCACACTCACCTCTGGCTCATGCGGGAATCGCGGTCGCCCAGCGCGGCGCTTCTCGCGCGTGGGTGCTGCCATCCTTCTGCAGCTTCTCTCTGGGTCGCTCTTGGGCGCGCTTCCCGCTCCAGCCCAGGCGCAGCTCGTCGGTCCCGATGTGAGGA
>JBBIHL010000127.1:7216-8150 GCA_037447075.1 Candidatus Eiseniibacteriota bacterium
AACTGGACCCGGCAGTGGCGGCCTGGGGCGACGTGGTGGTGGCGGCATGGACATGGGGAGTCAGTGAGCTCTGCGGAACCCCGGCCATCGGCTGGGGGTGGTCCTCCGACGGGGGTAGCACATGGACGGATGGTGGGGTGCTGCCCAGGCTCCAATCGGTGGGGGGCCAGCCATCCTTGTGTGCGGATGCGGCCGGCAACTTCTATTCGACGAGCCTGGCCTGCCTATCAACCGGCCGGACGGTTGCCTTCCAGCGTGGGAGCTGGAACGGGAGCGGTGTCACTTGGGGCATGCAGGTGCCGGCGGTCTCACCGGCGCTTGATTACTTTGACCACCCCTGGATCGCCTGCGACCCCGGATCGGGCACTCTCTACCTCACCTTCACCCGGGAACTCGTCGGCCTTTTCGTCCGTGTGGAGTTCGCCCGCTCGCTGGACGGGGGGGTGACGTGGAGCGCTCCGGTGGTGCTGTCGGGCGACCAGGCGTCCGGGGCGCGGCCGGTGGTGGGGCCGGACGGGGAGCTGTACGTGGTGTGGCACGACTTCGGCACCAGCCAGATGGTGGGACGCAAGTCCCTGGACCTCGGCGCGAGCTTCGGTCCCCCGTTCGTGGTGGGGGAGATCCTCGACAACCAGGGTTCGCCGCCCGCCAGTTACTGTGGCCGGTTACCGAACTTCCCCGGGGTAGCGGTGGACCGCAGCAGCGGTCCGCGCCGCGGCACGCTCTACGTGGCCTGGATGGACCGGGTGGTGGGAAGCCTGGGGCCCAACACCGGATGGGTCTACGAGCAGGAGCCCAACGACTTGTTCGTCAGCGCCACCCCGGTCGCGATCGGCCAGGACGCCTACGGGGTGGCCGAGGAGTCGGAGTTTGCTTACCGGTTTCTCCAGGACCTGTTCGTCTTCGAGGGGGTGGCCGGGACCACCCTGCAGAT
>JBBIHL010000128.1:0-2626 GCA_037447075.1 Candidatus Eiseniibacteriota bacterium
CCACCGATCGGCTTGAGGTACAAGCCCAAAATCACGTTATGAAACCAGCTCTAGGCTGGGGGAGCTGGTTTGTCGATGGCCTGGATTGGGCGCGCGTCCAGGGGTACCGGCTGATCAACGCGTCACTGGGCAGCCCCTCGTGGGATCCGACAACCGAAACGGTCGTCCGGAACGCCTACAAAGCGGGCATGGCCATCTTCGCAGCGATGGGAAACAACAACGGCCCATTCGTCGACTACCCGGCCGGCTTCGCGCCGCGAGTGATTGCCGTGGGCGCCATGATGCACCTCCAGGATCGTTGGGATGATTACAGGATCAACTGGCAGCTGTACGGTGTGTCCGGACCGCCGGGCGGCCCCTACTACGGGTCCAACTACGGACCCCACATCCGGTTCGTCGCTCCCGGCGGCCGGTTCATCGAAACGTCTCGCCGGGTTGCCACCGGGAGCTACTGGAACACCGATCCCTACACGCAGAACTGGGGTTTCAGCGGTACGTCCGCGGCCGCACCCGCCGCGGCGGGCACGGCGGCGCTGTTGGAATCGTGGAACGCCACGCTGACGAACGAGGATCTGGCCGAGATCCTATCGCGGAAGACGGACCCCGTTCCCGGGCACGTAGAGGAATGGGACGAAGAGGTCGGCTACGGATCGATCAATGCCGAGCGGGCCCTGGCGATGATTTCCGGGCAGAATCGTGTTGAGCACGGCGAGGCGACCACGATCGTGGATGCTGCCCAGGAGAATCTCGCTCCGATCTACGTCCAGGATTGGCCGGGGCTGACGCCTGGAGACTACGTGCCACGCCGGCACACCCTCCGTGGCACCGCGACCTTCGCCGCGCCCTTCGACGCCCCGCCGACCGTCTGGCCGAGGCAGATCGCCAGCTACGGCACGGATTTCATTCCAAACCCCCTCTCCGAGGCCGATCTGTGGAACTGGACGCCTGCGGTCTGGGTCTCCGCCTCCACGCAGACGGGGGTGACTCTCGAAACCTACTTCTACGGCCTGATTCCCGAGGGGGGAACTGCCGAAGTCGGGTGGTGGCCGGCCACGCCGGATCAGGCGAGATTCGCGTTCACGGCGGTCGGTCCGAGCTCGGTGGTGGGGGTCGCAGGCCCCGGGGCAGGGACGGGCGTTGCTCTGTCCGCAACGCCGAACCCGGGTGGCGGCAAGACCGCGTTGCGGTTCGCGCTCCGGGAGAGGAGCGAGATCAGACTGGCCATCTACGATGTCTCAGGCCGGCTGGTCAGGACGCTGGAAGCGAGGATGGTCAGCGCGGGACCGCATTCGTATGACTGGGATCTCCGCAGCCGGGACGGCGTCCCGGTGAGCTCCGGGCTCTATTTCGCACGGCTGCAGGCCGGTTCCAGGGACGAGACAGTCAGGTTCACCGTTCTGAAGTAGGGGGAGCGCACCGTGTGAAGCCGGCTCCCGCAACCACCATGAGACGCTCGACACAGGCTGACTTAGCGCTGCGCGTGTGGCTGGGCTTCGCGGCTGTTCTTGCGGGCTGCTCGACGAGCGACCGTCCACTGGCACCTAGCCCCGAGCCGTGCTCCTCGCCCTGGAACCCACTTTCCAGTGGCGCCAGCGAACTGACGTGGTCACCGGACGGACGATACATCGCCTTCGTCGGGGCCCGAGACTCAAGCGGCGCACTGGTGCCTGGAATCTTCATGGTTGATACGGCCGGGTCTCCGCGACGCCAACTCTTCGACATCCAGCGCTCCTGGTACCAGCCGCTCGACCTGTCGTGGTCACCCGATGGACAACGCATCGCCTTCGTGTTTGAGGGGGAGATCTGGACCGTCAGGATTCAGGATCGCTCTGTTCGCCAGCTCACGTTCGAGAACCGATTCCCGCGCTTTCCCGCCTGGGACACGGACAGCCGTCACCTCTTCTACACCAGAACGCGCCACGCCGACGAGCCTGACTCCCTTGGCGGACTTCGCGTGCTCGACACGGTTGATGGATCGGAACGAGCCTTTCTTCATGACTCCGGCCTCGCCACCTGGAACGGCACGCCGCCCAGCATCTCACCCGACGGCCAAAGGCTCACATTCTCCATGGTGCTGACGGAAGGGACCGGCTGGGACCGCAAGTCGTTTCGCGAGGTATACGTGGTCAACCGCGACGGTTCCAACTACCGGCGGATTACATGGCTCCGCGGGTACGCCTTCTATCCCCAGTGGTGGGCGGATGGCCGCCACATCTTCTTCGATCGCGCGCCCTATGAGTGCGGTCCGCAGCACGGCGGACGCACCACGTGGGTCATCAGCGAGGACGGGACCGGGCTGCAGGAGTGGGGCGTGAATCTCGGGGATCCGGATGTGCAGTTCGGCTTCCCGTTCGTGCTGACCCCGGATGGGCGCCGCGTCGCGTTCGTTGGCAAGAACCCGACCGCGACCATGGGCGTGCTATGGGTGATGAACCTTGACGGGACGGGCCGGAGACAACTCACAGCGTTCTAATCAGGGCCGCCCGCAGCGCGTCGTTCGGGGCGAGGCCCTCCCGCCCCCGGGTGGCTCCGGCTCCACCACCCCGGCTGGCAGCCGCAGGCGAACCAGCAGTGATGCGGGTGGCGCGCGGGCTCCGCTCCGCGCCGACACCAAGGGAGGTAGCGG
>JBBIHL010000128.1:2636-8142 GCA_037447075.1 Candidatus Eiseniibacteriota bacterium
AAAAGCCCTGTGATGCTGTATCTCGCAGTCCTGTTGTGCGGCGGCGTGGCACATGCGGGCCCGATCGCCGGCAAGTGGGGCATCGGGGCCGGGATTCTGGCCGATGGCGGGGAGCTGTCGCTCATCCGCGGCATCTCGGATCGCACGGCGTGGGCGCTGGACGCCAGGCTGACCTACGACGACGCGACCGGCGCGACCGACTACCTTTACGGGGTCCTCTCCGGCGGCCATCGCCTCTCCGCCGCCGTCGGTCCGCGACTGCGCCGCTACACCCGACCGGCGGCCGACCTCTCGCCCTATGCCGACCTGTTCGCCCGCGCGACGGTGGCATCTGCGCGCAGCCCGAACGGACCTACCGGCGCCGTGAAGAGCACGAGCGCCGGGGCCGAGCTGGGGCTGGGATTCGGGGTGGAGTACTTCACGCCCTGGAAGTTCTCCGTCGCCGCGCACACCGACTTCCTGACGGCCCGGTACCTGCGCAACCATGGGGTGCGGGATGCGGCTTTCTCCCCGCTGGCCTTCGACGGTTGGACGACCCAATACACAGCCGACCTCGGGTTGTCCCCCCGGGTGCTGCTGCGGGCGTACTTCTGAACTTGCCCCGCCCCGGCCGCCGCGACGCTGAAGCCGTGCTCGATCACCGGCGCCCGACGCGGGCGCAAACTGGTTCGAACCAAGCCATGCGCACGGAGCCGGCGGTCTCCTCGAGGGAAGCATCCTGGTACGCTCGAAGCCCCGGCGAGCCTAACCCACCGGGGCTTCGCTTCCCAGGAGCCCGCGCGCCGTTCTACGTGGCGGCGGATCGCCGCGCCGTCAGCCTCTGCCTGGCCGCGTGGGTCACCACGTCCAGGATGCCGATCAGGCCCTGGCCCTTCCCCATCGAGAGGTCCCGGCCGAAGATCTCGTAGATCGCGTCGGCCGAGACGTTCACCACCTGGTCGAGCGGGGCTCCCGAGAGGGTGTCGTCCAGGATCACGCACCAGGCCTTGGCCGAGAGCCCCTGGGGGCTCTCGACCGCGAAGTGGAACTTCAGCGTGCCGTCGGGGCGGTCCACCGCCCAGACGTAGGCCTCCGACTCGCAGCGCGGCACGCGGCTCGACTCCGGGAAGGGCCGCGTGGCGACCTCTGACGGCGCCTCCACGAAGCGGTCGGCGTAGTGGATCAGCATCTCGGCGCGCTCGCCGCGGTCGTAGTGCCCGAACTCCTCGATGACCTCGGCGAGCGCGGCCGGGATGCCGTTGGTCCTGGAGCCGCTCATCCCTTCTCGATGGGCAGGCGCACCGAGTTGCCCCACTCGGTCCAGCTCCCGTCGTAGTTGCGCACCTTGGGGTAGCCCAGCAGGTAGGTAAGCACGAACCAGGTGTGGCTGCTGCGCTCCCCGATGCGGCAGTAGGCGATCACCTGGTCCTCGGGCTTGAGGCCCTGCTCGCGCTCGTAGATGTCGCGCAGCGCCGAGGCGGTCTTGAAGGTGCCGTCCTCGGGGTTGGCCGCGCGCGCCCAGGGCACGCTCTTGGCCCCGGGGATGTGGCCCCCGCGCAGCACGCCCTCCTGCGGGTATTCCGGCATGTGGGTGCGCTCGCCCCGGTATTCCTCGGGACTGCGCACGTCCACCAGCGGCTTGCGCGCCTGCATGTGGCGCACCACCTCGTCCTTGAAGGCGCGGATGCGCGAATCGTCCCGCTCCGGCGCCTGGTAGGACGCGGCCGGGTAGCTCGGCACCTCGCGGGTCATGGGGCGGCCCTCCTTCTGCCACTTGAGCCGGCCGCCGTCCATCACCTTGGCGTTGGCGTGGCCGAAGAGCTGGAACACCCAGAAGGCGTAGCACGCCCACCAGTTGTTCTTGTCGCCGTAGAAGACCACGGTGGTGTCGCGGGTGGCGCCGATCCGCGACATCAGCTTCTCGAAGCCGGGCTTCTGCAGGTAGTCGCGCACCACGGGGTCGTTGAGGTCGGCGCCCCAGTCCACCTGGACGGCACCGGGGATGTGCCCGGAGGGGTAGAGCAGGATGTCCTCGTTGGACTCGACGATGCGGACCTTGGGATCGTCGAGGTGCTCGGCCACCCAGTCGGTGCTGACCAGGACCTCGGGCCGCGCGTAGCCGCGCGCGGCGATCTCGGGAACGGCGGTGGTGACGTCCGTCATGGGAATCCTCCTCGCTGAGGGGAACGTGGCAGGATCGGGTGAGGGTCGGGAGCCTCGGCAGCGCGAGACCCCTTTGCGCTTATGATGCGCCAAGCGGGCCGGCCGCTCAATCCCCCGGTGCCGGGGGCTCTCACGCCGGCCGGCCCGAGGCCCAGCGGGGCCCCCAACTCGTGCCCGCAACACGCGGTTGCGCCCGGCGCCCGACTGCGGGATGCTCGTGTGAGCCATTCCCCCGGGCCAGCCTCCCCCGGGGCCAGTGCGTGGACCCCGAGCCCGAACCCAATGCCGGCCTCCCAGCCGAATCGAGCCGCAGGGCTGCACCTTCCCCAGATGCCCGCCCTCGAGGAGACCATGGCGTCCGACGCACGACCGGGGCCCTTCGCCACCCGGGACGAGGCCGCCGGCGAATCCCCCTACCGGCTGCTCTTCCAGCGGAATCCGCTGCCCATGTGGGTCACCGACTTCGAGACCTTCCGCTTCCTGGCGGTGAACGACGCCGCGCTGCGCCATTACGGCTACTCGCGCGAGGAGTTCCTGGCCATGACGGCCAAGGACATCCGACCCCCCGAGGACGTGGCGGCCCTGGTCGAGCTGTTCGCCGACCTCAAGGAGAACCTGCCGGTGCGCGAGGTGTTCGCCGCGGGCTCCTGGCGCCACCGCAAGCGCGACGGCTCGATCATTGACGTCGAGGTGTTCCTCACCCCGATCGCCTTCCAGGGACGGCTGGCCCAGCTGGTGCTCGCGCACGACGTCTCCGAGCGCCGGCGCGCCGAGGAGGCCCTGCGGCGCCGGACCAAGTTCCTCCGGCTGCTCCAGGAGGTGGCGATGGCCGCCAACCAGGCGGGCTCGGTGGACGAGGCGCTCACCTACTGCCTGGAGCGGGTGTGCGCCCACACCGGCTGGGAGCTGGGGCACGCCTACCTGCTGGCGCCGGGCACCGACGAGGAGCTCGCCCCCACGCGGCTCTGGTATTCCGCCGACCCCGAGCGCTTCGCACCCTTCCAGCGCTTCACCGCCACCATCCGCTTCCGCAAGGGAGTCGGCCTGCCCGGGCTGGTGCTGGCGAGCGGGAAGCCGCAGTGGCTCCGGGACGTGAGCGAGGACGAGAAGTACCCGCGCAAGAAGGTCGCCAACCAGCTGGGCATCCGCGCGGCCTTCGGCTTCCCGGTGTTGATCGGGGCGAACACGGTCGGGGTGCTGGAGTTCTTCCTCACCCGTCCCAAGGAGCCCGACGAGGAGCTGCTCGAGGTGGTGGCCCACATCGGGGCCCAGATCGGGCGGGTCATCGAGCGCAGCCGGGCCGAGAGCCAGCTGCGCGAGCGCGAGGCCCGCCTCCAGGTCATGACCCGGAAGATGCCGGCCGTGCTGTGGACCACCGACCGGGAGCTGCGCTTCACCTCCTCGACGGGTGCGGCGCTCGCCGCGCTCGACCTCCACCCCGACCAGGTGGTGGGTCTCACCCTGATGGACTACTTCCAGACCGACGACCCCGAGTCGCCGCCGATCGCCGCGCACCGCCGCGTCCTGGCGGGCTGCTCGGTGACCTACGAGTTCACCTGGAAGGACCGCACCTACCAGTCCCACGTGGAGCCGCTGCGCGACGGCGGCGGCGAGGTGGTGGGCTGCATCGGCGCCGCCCTCGACGTCACCGAGCGGCGCCGGGCCGAGGAGGAGGTGCAGCGGTCGCGGGAGCAGTTCCGCGAGCTCGCCCGGCGCCTGCAGTCGGTGCGCGAGGAGGAGCAGAGCCGCATCGCGCGGGAGATCCACGACGAGTTCGGCCAGCGCCTGACCGCCCTGCGCATGGAGCTGGCCTGGCTGGGGCGGCGGCTGGGCGGGCGGCAGGCCGCGCTGCGCGAGCGCGTGGACCAGATGATCGAGAGCGTGGACGCCACCATCGACAGCCTGCGCGGGATCGCCGCCCAGCTGCGGCCGCCCATGCTCGAGGACCTGGGCCTCTCGGCCGCGATCGAGTGGCTCACGCAGTCGTTCGCGCAGCAGACCGGCATCCCGTGCCGGCTCGACGGCCGGATCCCGGAGCGCGCCCTGGAGCCGGCGCGGGCGGGCGCCGCCTTCCGCATCGTGCAGGAGGCATTGACCAACGTCGCGCGGCACGCCGGGGCCGGGCGGGTGACCGTCACCGCCCAGCCCAACGGCTCGGAGCTGGTGCTGCTGGTCCACGACGACGGGCGGGGCATCACGGACCACGAGCGCCACAGCCCGCGTTCGCTGGGCCTGGCCGGCATGCGCGAGCGCGCCCTGGCGGTGGGCGGCAAGGTTTGCATCCGCCGCGCCCCCGCCGGGGGAACCCTCGTCACGCTCCGCCTGCCGCAGGAGGCCGCCTCCGGGAACGGGAGCGATCCGTGATCCGGCTGCTGATCGCCGACGACCACCCGGTCGTGCGCCAGGGGTTGAGGCGCATCCTCACCGAGCCCGGCGACATCCAGGTGGTGGGGGAGGCCCAGACCGGCGAGGAGGTGCTGCAGGCGCTGGCCGCCGGCCCGGTGGACGTGCTCCTGCTGGACATCTCCATGCCGGGGATCACGTTCCTGGACCTGCTACGCCAGCTCGCCGCCGAGCACGCGCGCGTGCGCACCCTGGTGCTCAGCATGCACTCCGAGGACCAGTACGCCCTGCGCGCCTTCAAGGCCGGCGCGGCCGGCTACCTCACCAAGGATCGCCCCCCCGAGGAGCTGCTCGAGGCGGTGCGGCGCGTCCATCGAGGCGGCAAGTACGTGAGCAGCGCCCTGGCCGAGAAGCTGGTCTCCGGCGTCGGCAACGGGGAGCGCATGCCCCACGAGGCGCTCTCCGACCGCGAGTACGAGGTGCTGTGCCTGCTCGCCGACGGCAAGGGCATCAAGGAGATCGCCGCCCGGCTCTCGCTGAGCCCCAAGACGGTGAGCACCTACCGGGCGCGCATCCTCGACAAGATGTCCTTCTCGAGCAACGCCGACATCGTCCGCTACTTCGTGGAGCACAAGCTGGGGTAGCCGGCGCCATCGGCGCCAGCGGGCCGGGAGGACGGGCGGGAGGGCTCCGGGGGTAGGCCAAATCCTACGCGCCGATGCGCCTCCGCCCGATACCCTCCGCCCGCGCCCTGCGGCTATCGTCAAGGGTGGAATCGGTGCTGGTGCGACCTGCGACCTGCTGAAACAGATCGGCGCCTGATCGAGGCGCCCCGGTTCCGCCGGCGCCCGGTGCGGCCCCGGGCTGTCCGGAAGCGAACGCGGGCGCTCCCCCGAGCGCCCGCTTCGTTTACCGGCCCCCGCGCCGGACGGCCGTCGCCCCCACCTCACTCCCCCGCCGGAAGCCGCATCAGGGTCGAGACCGGATAGCTCGCCAGCCGCTCGCGGCCGCCGAGCCCGGC
>JBBIHL010000129.1:0-8139 GCA_037447075.1 Candidatus Eiseniibacteriota bacterium
GTGCGCATCATGACCGGCGCGCCCCTTCCCCCCGGCGCCGACGCGGTGGTGCCCGTCGAGCTGGCGGAGCCCGCCGGGACGGATGCGGCGCGCTTCCGCGCGCCGGTCGCCCCGGGTGCGAGCGTGCGCCGGGCGGGTGACGACGTGGCGCAGGCGGCGGTGGCGCTCGCGGCCGGCCGGACGCTCTCGGCCTACGACCTCGCCCTGCTGGGCGCCCTCGGCGTGATCGAGCCGGCCGTCTTCCGCCGCCCGCGGGTGGCTGTCCTCTCCACCGGCGACGAGCTGGTGCCGGTGGGTTACGCCCTGCGCCCCTGGACGATCCGGGACACCAACCGCCCCATGCTCTGCAGCCTGGTGGAGGCCTGCGGGGCCGAGGTCGTCGCCAGCACGCACGTGGGCGATCGCGCCGGCGAGGTCGCCGCCGCCATGCGGCGCGCCTTCACCCTGGCGGACGCGGTGCTCACCATCGGCGGGGTGTCGGCCGGCGATCTCGACCCGGTCAAGCAGAGCCTCGGCGGCTTCGAGGGGCTGGAGCTGTGGCGGGTGGCCATGCGACCCGGCCGCCCGCAGGCCTTCGGCGTGGTCCAGGGCCGCATCTTCCACGGCCTGCCGGGGAATCCGGCCTCGGTGGCCGTGGTGTTCGACACCCTGGTGCGGCCGGCGCTGCTGCGCATGGGCGGGCACGCCGAGACCGAGCGCCCGCGCCTGCGCGTGACCGCGGCGGAGGACTTCCCCTCGCGCGCGGCGCTGATGGACTTCCACCGCGCCCGGCTCGAGCCGGGGGCCGAGGGCTGGCGGGCGCGCGCGGCCGGCGTCCAGGTCTCCGGGCACCTGGCCCCGCAGGCCCGCGCGCACGGACTGCTGGTGGTGCCCGAAGGGGTGGAGCGGATCGCCCGCGGGGAGAGCGCGGAGTTCATCGTGTGGCGCTGGCCGGGGGCGGCGGCCGCGACCGGGTGACCCGCCGCGGCGCGCGTGCGCCTCGCGCTACAGCAGCCCCAGCACGCTCTGCCGCGCCCGCTCGATCAGCGTGCCCGGCAGCACCCCCCACCAGAGCGTGAGCCCCAGGGCGGCGACGATGCCCAGGGCCGCGGGGAGCGCCCAGGAGATGGAGACGGGCTCCCCGCCCGGCTCCTCCATGTAGAGCGCCACCACGACCCGCAGGTAGTAGAACACCGCCACCACGCTGTTGAGCACGGCGACGATCACCAGGGGGACGTGCCCGGCGTCCACCGCGGCGCCGAAGACGTAGACCTTGGCGATGAATCCCGCGGTGGGCGGGATGCCGCCCAGCGAGAGCATGAAGCCGGTCATGGCGATCCCCAGCAGCGGGCTGCGGAAGCCGGCCCCGGCGAGGTCGCCCACCAGGACGCGCTCCTCCTGACCGCGCCCCAGCAGGGCCAGCACGCCGAAGGCGCCCAGGTTCATGAGGCTGTAGGCCGCCAGGTAGAACAGCGCCGCGGCCGCCGCCTCCCTCCCCCCCGCCACCACGCCCACCAGCACGTAGCCGGCGTGCGCGATGCTCGAGTAGGCCAGCATGCGCTTGACGTTGTTCTGCAGCAGCGCCGTCACGTTGCCGACCGTCATGGTGAGGATGGCGACCCCGGTGAGCAGCGGCGCCCAGTCGGGCTGCAGGCCGCCCAGGGCGCGCAGGATGACGCGCAGCAGGGCCGCGAAACCTGCCGCCTTGGCGCCGGCGCTCATGAAGGCGGTCACGGTGGTGGGCGCGCCTTCGTAGGCGTCCGGCGTCCACATGTGGAAGGGCACCGCCGAGATCTTGAAGGCGAACCCCACGAACAGCAGCAGCGCGCCCACGAGCAGCATGGGATTGCGCAGCAGGGGCGTGTCGGCCAGGAAGGCGCCCATCTCGTTGAGGTTGGTGGTGCCGGTGGCGCCGTAGAGCAGCGCGATGCCGTAGAGCAGGAACCCGCTGGCGAAGGCGCCGAGGAGGAAGTACTTGAGCGCCGCCTCGTTCGACTCCAGCCGCCCGCGCCGGAAACCCACCAGCACGTAGAGGGCAAGCGACATCAGCTCCAGGCCGAGGAAGACCGTGATGAGATCGGCGGAGGCGGCCATCACGATCATGCCGGCGGTGGCGAAGAGGAGCAGCGCGTAGAACTCCGGGTGGTTGGCGCGCGTGCGCTTGGCGTAGTCCCACGACAGCATCACCGAGACCGCGGCGATGCCGGTGAAGAGCAGGGTGAAGAACGCGGTGAACCCGTCCTGCACGAACATGCCGGAGAACTCCCGGTGCTTGAGGTCGCGGGTCAGGAACGCCGCCACGCCGGCGGCGGCGAGCACGAGCAGGGTGAGCGCCGGCGCGCGGTCCGAGCGCGCGGAGGAGGGCCACAGCTCCAGCAGGAGCAGGAGCATCGCCCCGCCGCTCACCAGGCACAGCGGCAGCAGCGACCAGAGGCCCGCCTCGTGGAAGGTCTGCGGCACCACGGTCATCGGGGACCCCCCGCCCGGGCCACGGGTGCACCCCTCGGGTCCGGCGGCGGCAGGTGCACGGCCTCCGTGGCCAGGGCCCGGCGTTCCTCAATGAGCTGCACGGTGCGGTCGAGCGAGGGCATCATGCGGTCAATGAAGGGCTGCGGGTAGACGCCCAGCCAGAAGATGAGCACCAGCAGCGGGGCGAACACCAGGCGCTCCCGCAGGGAGAGGTCGGGGAGCTTCTCGTTCTCGGCATGGGTGACCGGACCGAAGATCACGCGCTGGAACATCCACAGCATGTAGAGCGCGGAGAGGATGACGCCGGTGGCTCCGAGGGCCGCCCACCACGGGTTCACGCGGAACGCGCCGAGCAGGACCAGGAACTCGCCCACGAACCCGTTGGTCCCCGGCAGCCCCACCGAGGAGAGCATGACGACCAGGAAGATCGCCGCGTAGACCGGCAGCGGCTTCCACAGGCCGCCGAAGTCCGCGATCAGCCGCGTGTGCCGCCGGTCGTAGACCACGCCCACCAGCAGGAACAGCGCGCCGGTGGAGATGCCGTGGTTGAGCATCTGCAGCAGGCTGCCCGAGAGCCCCTGCGGGTTCAGGGCCACCATGCCCAGCATGACGAAGCCCAGGTGGCTCACCGAGGAGTACGCCACCAGCTTCTTCAGATCGGGCTGCACCATGGCGACCAGCGCCCCGTAGATGATGCCACGATGGCGAGCCCGGCGATCCAGGGGGTGAAGGCGGCGGCCGCCTGCGGGAAGAGCGGAAGGGCGAAGCGCAGGAAGCCGTAGGTGCCCATCTTGAGCAGGATGGCCGCCAGGATCACCGAGCCCGCCGTGGGCGCCTCGACGTGCGCGTCGGGCAGCCAGGTGTGGAAGGGGAACATCGGCACCTTGATGGCGAACGCCACGGCGAAGGCGAGGAACAGCCAGGTCTGCGCGCCCAGCGGGATGGCGAGGCGGTAGAGGGCGTCCAGGTCGAAGCTGGCGATGCCCGTGGCCTGACGGTTCGCGAAGTAGAGCCACAGGATCGCCACCAGCATGAGCACGCTGCCCGCCATGGTGAAGAGGAAGAACTTGATCGCCGCGTACTTGCGGCGCTCGCCACCCCACACGCCGATCAGGAAGTACATGGGCACGAGCATGGCTTCCCAGAACACGTAGAAGAGCAGCAGGTCGAGCGCGACGAAGGTGCCGAGCATGCCGGTCTCGAGCGCCAGGAGGAGCGCGTAGTACTCGCGCTCCTTCTCGCGGATCGCCGAGTACGAGGACACCACCGAGACCGCGGTGAGCAGCGTGGTGAGCAGCACGAGCAGCAGCGAGATCCCGTCCATCCCCAGGTGGTAGGACGCGCCGTAGGTGGGCAGCCACGCCGCCTGCTCCTCGAGCTGCCAGCCCGCGGTGCGCGGCACGAAGCGCCGCCACAGCTCCAGGGAGAACCCGAACTCGAGCACGGCGACGGCGGTGGCCCATCCCTGGATGAAGCGACGGGAGTCGCGGGGCACGAACAGCAGCACCACCGCTCCCAGGAGCGGCAGGAAGACCAGGAGGGTGAGCAGGGGCGGGCCGGTCACGGCGCGGGCCTCAGGAAGCGGAGCAGCAGGACCGCCACCCCCAGGCCGATGAACAGCGCGTAGGTCCCCACGAAGCCGGTCTGGAACAGCCGCAGCACGGCTGAAACACCGGCCACGACGTAGCCCAGACCGTTGACCGCGCCGTCCACCACCCGCGTGTCCCAGAACTCCCAGAAGCGGTCGGCGGTCCATTTGAGCGGCCGCACGACCAGGGCGTCGTAGAGCTCGTCCACCCAGTACTTGTGCTCGAGCACGCGCCACAGCCCGGCCACGCGCTCCTGGGCCCGCAGGGCCGCCTCGAGCCCGCGGCCGTAGAGGCCCCGCGCCGCGAGCCAGCCCAGGGCGGCCACGACCACCGCGAGCGCCAGCAGCCCGCACTCCACGCCGGGGGCCAGGTGGGGGTGCGCGGCCGCGGCCTCCCCGTGCCCCGCGGCCCCGGCGAACACCGGCGCCATCCAGCGGGCGAACGGGTGCCCGCCCTCCTGGAACGGCATCCCGACGAGTCCGCCCACCGCGGAGAGGGCGGCCAGGGCGACGAGCGGCCCCCGCATGGACCACGGAGACTCGTGCACGTGGTGCTCGGCCTCGTGGCCGAGGCGCGAGGGGCCCCGGAAGGCAAGGAAATAGAGCCGGAACATGTAGAACGCGGTGAGCAGCGCCGCCAGGGTCCCTGCCGCCCACACGCCCAGGTGGCCGGAGGCGAAGGCGGAGGAGAGGATCTCGTCCTTGCTGAAGAAGCCCGCCAGCGGCGGGAACCCGGCGATGGTCAGCGTGCCCACCAGCAGGGTGGCGTGCGTCCAGGGCAGGCGCGGCGCCAGGCCGCCCATCCGGCGCAGGTCCTGCTCCTGGGAGAGCGCGTGGATCACCGAGCCCGCGCCCAGGAAGAGCAGCGCCTTGAAGAACGCGTGGGTCATCAGGTGGAAGATGCCGCTCGCGAAGGCGCCCACGCCGCAGGCGAAGAACATGTAGCCCAGCTGGCTCACGGTCGAGTAGGCCAGCACGCGCTTGATGTCGTTTTGCGCCACCCCGATGGTGGCGGCGAAGAGCGCCGTGGCGGCGCCGATCACCGCCACGGTCTCGAGCGCGATCGGCGAGAGCAGGTAGAGCACGTGGCAGCGGGCCACCATGTAGACGCCGGCCGTGACCATGGTGGCGGCGTGGATCAGGGCGGAGACCGGGGTGGGACCCTCCATGGCGTCCGGCAGCCAGGTGAAGAGCGGGATCTGGGCGCTCTTGCCGGTGGCCCCCAGGAACAGGAGCAGCGCGGCGACGGTGACGAGCGGCGCTCCCGTCGCGAACTGGCGGGCCACGGAGGGGAAGACCTCCTGGAAGCGCAGGCTGCCGGTCATCACGAACAGGAGCAGCAGCCCCAGCAGGAAGCCGAAGTCGCCCACGCGGTTCATGACGAACGCCTTCTTCCCCGCCTCGGCCGCCGAGGGCTTGTGGTACCAGAAGCCGATCAGCAGGTAGGAGCACAGGCCCACGCCCTCCCAGCCCACGAACAGGAGCAGGAAGTTGTCGGCCATGACCAGCGTGAGCATGGCGAACGTGAACAGGTTCAGGTAGAGGAAGAAGCGCCGGAACCCGGGGTCGCCGGCCATGTAGCCGACGGAGTAGACGTGGATGATGAAGCCCACGCCGGTGACGACCAGCATCATGACGGCCGAGAGCGGATCCAGCTGGAAGGCCACCGGAACGGAGAGGTCCCCCACCGCGAACCAGGTGAAGGCGGTCTCCACCACGGTACGCGCCTCGGCCGGCAGGGCGGCCAGCTTCAGGACCGCGCGGAGCGCGACCACGAAGGAGGCCCCGACCGCGCCGCACGCCAGGGCGGCGACGCCGCGCCTGCCCAGGCGGCCGCCCAGCAGCAGGTTGAGCAGCACCGCGGCGAGCGGCAGCGCGGGGACCAGCCAGAGGGACACCGTTCAGCCCTTGAGGATGTTCACTTCGTCCACGTACACCGTCTCGCGCAGGCGGAACAGGTTCACGATGATGGCCAGGCCCACCGCCACCTCCGCGGCCGCCACGGTCATCACGAAGAACACGAAGATCTGCCCGTCGAGCGAGTGCAGGTAGTGCGAGAAGGCGACGAACGCCAGGTTGGCGGCGTTGAGCATGAGCTCGATGGACATGAAGATGATGAGCGCGTTGCGGCGCACCAGCACCCCCACCACCCCGATCAGGAACACCACCGCGCTCAAGCCCAGGTACCAGGCGAGGGGCGGGCCGGCGGGGAGCGGGGTCACGCGGCCTCCTCGTCGCCGCGCCGGCGGCGGCCCTTGCCGATCACCACGGCGCCGACCATGGCCACGAGCAGGACGAGCGAGGTGAGCTCGAACGGGAAGAGGTAGCGCGAGTAGAGCAGGCGGCCCACCATCTCGGTGTTGCCGGCCGCGTGGACCGCCTGGGGCGTTTCGCGGCCCAGGGGGCCCACCGCCCACTCCGGCCGGAACAGCAGCACCCCTTCCACCAGCAACAGCCCGCCCATCCCCCACCCGATCACCCGGCGCACCTGGTGGTGGAGCCCCTCCTCCAGGTCGCGCTTCAGGTTGAGGTACATGAGGACGAACAGGAACAGCACCATGATGGCGCCGGCGTAGACCAGGATCTGCACCAGCGCCACGAACTGCGCCTGGAGCACCAGGTAGAGGGCGGCCAGTGAGCAGAAAGCCAGCACCAGGAAGAGCGCGCAGGTGACCGGATGGCGGTGGAGGACGACCATCAGGCTGCTGGCCACCAGCACCGTGGCGAAGACCGCGAACAGGGCGACGGTCATGCCGCCTCCCGGCGGGCCAGCAGGTCCACGCGGCTCGGCACCAGGCGCGGGGAGAGGGCCACGGCGAGGGCGAAGAGCGCGGCGCTGCCCGCGAACATCGCCCACGCCTGGCGCCAGCCCGGCGCGGGGATGAAGAAGAGCAGCGCGGAGGTCGCCAGGATGTTGGCGAGCGCCAGGGGGAGCAGCACCTTCCAGCCGAACGCCATGAGCTGGTCGTAGCGGAAGCGCGGGAAGGTCCAGCGCACCCACATGAAGACGAAGAGCAGGACGCCCAGCTTGGCGAAGAACCACACGAAGCCCAGGGACTCGGGCAGCCAGGGACCGCTCCAGCCCCCCAGGAAGAGCGTCACCGCGATGGCGCTGATCACGATGATGTTGGCGTATTCGCCCAGGAAGAAGAAGCCCCACTTCATGCTCGAGTACTCGGTGTGGAATCCCGCCACCAGCTCGGACTCGGCCTCGGGCAGGTCGAACGGCGCACGGTTGGTCTCGGCCAGGGCCGTGATCATGAAGATCAGGAAGGCGAGCGGCTGGTGCACCACGAAGGGGATGGCGCGCTGGGCGTTGACGATCCCCACCAGCGAGAGGCTGCCGGCGAGCAGCAGCGGGCCGATGGTGGACATCCCCATGGCCAGCTCGTAGGAGACCATCTGGGCCGAGGAGCGCAGCCCCCCGAGCAGCGCGTACTTGTTGTTCGAGGACCAGCCGCCCAGCGTGATGGCGTAGACCCCCAGGCTCGACATGGAGAGGAACACGAGCAGGCCCACGTTCACGTCGGTCACGGTGATCGCGGGCCCCATCGGGACCACCGAGAACGAGATGAGGGCCGGGATCACCGCCAGCATGGGCGCGATGTGGAAGACCACCTTGTTGGCCTCGGCCGGGACGAACTCCTCCTTGAAGAACAGCTTGAGCACGTCGGCGGCCGGCTGGAGCAGTCCCAGCGGGCCCACGCGGTTGGGTCCGGGGCGGGCCTGGATGTGGCCGGCGATCTTGCGCTCCAGGTAGATCAGGTACGAGACCACCGTGAGCAGGCCGAACAGGATCGCGACGATCTTGAGGAGCGCGAGCAGCACGAACCGCGCGTCGGGCTGCTGGAGCAGCCGGGCCAGGGCGCCCATCGGGTCCCCCTCCTCTCCCTACCGCGCCGGCACGCCGGCGCGAGCCGCCTTGCGGGCGCGGGCCCGCAGCCCGGCGCCGCCCGGCATGCCCAGGCGATTGAGCTCGACCCCCGCGTAGGCGTAGGGCACGAACACCGCGCCCCGCGGCACGCCGTCGTCCAGGGCGACGGGCAGCGTGACCCGCCCCGCCGGGGTCGAGAGCTCCAGCGCGTCGCCCGGCCCCAGCGCGG